>DATCYH010000323.1:0-6007 GCA_036570405.1 Nocardioides sp. | reverse complement strand
CGTCGGGCAGGCCGCGATCCAGATCGCCCGAGCGATGGGTGCCCAGGTGTTCGCAACTGCCGCACCGGCCAACCACTCGCGGCTCTCCGAGCTTGGTGCGATCCCGTTGGCGTACGGCGACGGGTTGCTGGAGCGGGTACGCGACGCGGGCACCGTAGACGTCGTACTCGACTGCGCCGGCACCGACGAGGCGATCTCGGTGTCGTTGGCCGTCGCCGCCCCGGAGCGGATCGGGACGATCGTGCGTGGAGCCGAGGCCTCGGCCTTCGGGATCCGTGCCTGGCTGGGTGGTTCGCCGGATCCGTTGACGGATGAGGAGAAGGCGCTGCGCCGGGCCGGCGTGCCGTTCGTGCTGGGACTGGAAGGCTATTCGGTCGAGATCGACTCGCGCTTCGACCTGTTCGCGGTCTCCGAGGCGCACCTGCACAGCGAGGCCGGGCACGTGCGCGGGAAGATCGTCCTCATCCCCTGACTCACGTGCGCCGAGCCGGCAGTTGTTGACGCTAGGTTCTTCCCATGGCACTCGACCCCGGCATCGCCTCGCTCCTGTCCTTCCTCGAGCAGTCCGGCTATCCGCCGATGCACGAGGGATCCGTGGAGGACGCGCGGAAGGGGTATGCCGCCATGGCCGCTGCCTCGATCGGTCCGGACGGGCCGGTGCCGGTCGGCTCGGTGATCGACACGAGCGTGGCCGGTCTCCCCGCCCGCGTCTATCGGCCCGAGGTCGAGGGGCCGGTGCCGACGGTGCTGTTCTTCCACGGCGGTGGGTTCGTGATCGGTTCGCTCGACACCCACGACAATGTCTGCCGACGGCTGTGTGTCGACACCGCCTCGGTGGTCGTCGCGGTGGACTATCGGATGGCGCCCGAGCACCCGTTCCCGGCCGCCTGTCAGGACGCGATCGCCGCTGCTGAGTTCGTCGCCGCCAATCTCGACTCCTTCGGGGGCTCCACCGTTCTGGGCGTGGCCGGCGACTCGGCCGGTGGCAACCTGTCCGCCATCGTCGCCGCCGAGGTCCCGGGCATCGCGGCGCAGCTGCTGATCTATCCCGCGGTCGACATGCTCGGTTCCTATGACTCGCGGACCTCGAACGCCGAGGGCTACTTCCTCGACATGGCGACGATGACCTGGTTCTTCATGCAGTACGCCGCCGGGGCGTCGCTGGACGCTGACGACGTACGCCACTCACCGTTGCGTGGCATCCGGCCGGGACTGCCGCCGGCGGTGGTGGTCACCGCGGAGTTCGACCCGCTGCGCGACGAGGGCCTGGCCCATGCCGAGGCGCTGGCCGCGGCCGGCGTACCGGTGGATTCGGTGCATTGCCCTGGCCTGATCCACGGTTTCGTGGACATGGGCACCTTCTCGCCGGCGGCGGCCGAGGCGATTACCGACATGAATCGCCGCTTCGGCGCACTGCTGCGCTGAACGTCGTATCGTGGCGGCCATGAAGACCAAGCTGAACTGCCCCTGCGGCGAATACATCGAGGGTCAGGACGAGGACGACCTCGTCGAGAAGACCCAGGCCCACCTCGCGGCAGACCACCCGGGGATGGAATACGGGCGCGACGAGATCCTGTTCATCGCCCGCTGACCTCTGCCGCATGCACCAAGTACGGCGGTTCGTGGCTCAATCCGGACTGTCGTGCCTGCGATCTTCGGCTGTGGTGTTGAACTGCCGTAGTTGCGGACCTGTGGATGACCGTTCGCGCGCGGGGCTGCGTCGCCGCAGACTCCCGTCATGGATGCGCAGCAGGCACTGACCCAGCTCGGTGGGATCGCCGACAGTCGTGCGCTGCGCAGGATGGTCACTCACCGGAAGATCAAGAACGCCGTGCGGACCGGGGAGATCATTCGTCTCTCCCGGGGTCGCTACACGCTGCCCGTCGTCGACGAGGCGTGGCAGGCAGCCGCGCGGGTCAACGGGGTCGTCTCACACCTGAGCGCGGCGATGCTCTGGGGCCTGAAGGTCAAGTCTCCGCCGGCTTTGCCCACGGTTACGGTCCCTCGCGGACGCAAGCTCTCACCGCAGCGCGGCGCTGGTGTCGACGTTCACTACGCGGGGGTGGCCGCGGAGGAGGCCAGCGCCCGGATCACGTCGGTCCCGCGCACGGTCATCGACTGCGCGCGGGCGCTGCCGTTCGACGCTGCCCTTGCCGTCGCCGACTCGGCGCTGCGCCAGGGCAAGGTCACCCGGACGCAACTCCATGCCGCGGCGGAGGCATCGCCGCGGAGCGGGCGATCGAAGGCGGTCCGAGTTGCCCGGGAGGCCGACCGGCGTGCGGCGAACCCGTTCGAGTCCGTGCTGCGCGCCATTGCGCTGGACCGTGGGGTCCGGCTCGAGCCGCAGCTGCGTTGCCACGAGTTCATCTGCGCAGATTTGGGTAGCAACGACCTGCGTCTGGCTCTGGAGGCGGAGTCGTGGGCCTATCACGGTGACCGGCAGCCCTTCGACAACGACGTACGTCGCTACACGACCCTGACGCTGGAGCGCTGGATCGTGCTCCGGTTCCTGTGGAACGACGTGATGCATCGTCAGCAAGAAGTCGGGGACATCATCGTCGCCGTCGCCGAATGGTGTGCCGAAATACGGCAGTTCGAACGTCGAGCCTCCTGACCCGGGCGGGACGACGCGTCTGCGTCACCCGAACTGCCGTGGTTGGCGACGCAAGAGAGGGCGGCGTACCGCTGAACTGCATGTTCACGCGGTACGCCGCCCTCATACGTGGAGCCTCAGGTCAGCGCGGCGCCATCCGCAGCGCGCCGTCCATCCGGACGACCTCACCATTGAGGTAGTCGTGGGTGATCAGGAAGAGCGCGAGCTGCGCATATTCCTCCGGGCGGCCAAGGCGCTGCGGGAAGGGGATCCCGGCAGCCAGCTGCTTGCGGAACTCCTCGGCGACGGTGGCGAGCATCGGGGTCTCGACGATGCCGGGAGCGATCGTGTTCACCCGGATGCCATATTGCGCGAGGTCGCGCGCGGCCGGCAGGTTGAGGCCGACGATGCCGCCCTTTGACGACGAGTACGCCGCCTGCCCGATCTGGCCCTCGTAGGCCGCGACCGAGGCGGTGTTGATGATGACGCCACGGGCGTTGTGCTCCAGGGCCTCGGTCTCGGCGATCTTCTCCGAGGCGAGTGCCAACACGTTGAACGAGCCGATCAGGTTGACCTGAACGATCTTGGCGTAGAGCGCGAGGTCGTGGACGCCCTTCTTCGACAGGATCCGCGACGACGGGCCGATGCCGGCGCAGTTGACGACGATGCGCAGCGGAACGGTCGGGTCGGCAGCGGCCTGGTTGACGGCCTCGGCGACCTGCTCGGGGTCGGTCACGTCGACCGGGACATAGGTGAGGCCCTTGACCTCGGGTGCGCCCTCGATCGACGAGGGCAGGTCGAAGCCATAGACCTGGGCGCCCTGGGCGGCCAGCTCGGCGGCGGTGGCCGCGCCGAGGCCCGAGGCTGCTCCGGTGACGATTGCTGCGGTGTTCTCGACCTGCATCAGTTGCTCTCCTTGATGATTCCGTTGTTGTCGCCTGCCAGCGCGCGGCTGATCACCATCCGCTGGATCTGGTTCGTGCCCTCGAAGATCTGCATGACCTTCGCTTCGCGCATGAAGCGCTCGACCGGGAAGTCGCGGGTGTAGCCATAGCCGCCGAGCACCTGCACGGCGTCGGTGGTCACCTTCATCGCGTTGTCGGTGGCCACCATCTTCGCAATGGATGCCTCGCGACCGAACGGCTCGCCCCGATCCTTGAGACGGGCGGCGTGCAGGACCATCGCCCGCGACGACTGGATCGCGGCCTCCATGTCGGCCAGGACGAAGGCCAGGCCCTGGTGGTCGATGATCTTCTTGCCGAACGCCTCGCGCTCCTTGGCATAGGCGACCGCGTGGTCCAGGGCGCCCTGGGCGAGTCCGGTGGCGACGGCGGCGATGCTGAGGCGGCCCGAGTCGAGGCCGGCCAGGGCGATCTTGAGTCCGTCACCCTCGGCGCCGAGTCGACGCTCGACCGGGATGCGTACGTCGTCCAGGCGCATCGTGGTCGTGTGCGAGCCGGTCAGGCCCATCTTCTTCTCCGGCGGGTCCGAGACCAGTCCGGGTGTGTCGGCAGGGATCAGGAAGCAGGAGATGCCGTTGCGGTCGTCCGAGGTGCGCGCCATCAGCTTGTAGAAGTCGGCGTTGCCGCCGTGTGTGGTCCACGCCTTCGCGCCGTTGAGGACATATTCGTCGCCCACGCGCTTGGCGGTGGTCCGCATCGCGGCGGGATCGGAGCCGGCGTGCGCCTCGGAGAGGCAGTAGGCACCGAGCAGCTCGCCGCCGAGCATGTCGGGCAACCACTTCTGCTTCTGCTCCTCGGTGCCGTGCTCGAACAGGCCGAAGCAAGAGAGTGCGTGCACGGAGACGCCGACGCCGACGCTGGACCAGACCGCAGCGATCTCCTCGAGCACCTGCAGATAGACCTCGTAGGGCTGGCCGCCTCCGCCGAACTCCTCCGGATAGGGCAGGCCGAGTAGGCCGGTGCGGCCCAGCAGGGTGAAGACGTCGCGGGGGAAGGCCTCTTCTGCCTCGGCCTCGGCGGCGCGGGGGAGCAGTTCGCGGGTGGCGAGGTCGCGGACCAGCTTGAGCAGGTCGGCGGCTTCCTCGGTGGGCAGGATGCGGCGGGCGGTCATCGAATTCACTCCCGGTGGTTCATGGATTGATACGCAAGTGCAGCCTAGCGTACTGTTCTCAGTATCGTAAGGTCCCGACACCGTGACACCGCTCGATGAGAGGCACACCGATGACCCCCGACGCCCGCCCCGAAGTCCGCGTGGCCGAACTGCTCGCCACCTTCGACGCCGCCGACGTCGACCTCGGCGCCCTGCTCTGCGACGACCACCCCGCTGACGGCGTCGCTTTCACCGTTGTGCAGCCCGACCTGACCAGTGTCGACATCAGCTATGGCGACCTCTCCGAGCGCTCGCGCAGGTTCGCCTCCTTCCTGGCCGCCGAGGGTGTGCAGCCCGGTGACCGGGTGGCCACCCTGATGGGCAAGTCGGCGGACCTGGCATGCGTGATCATGGGCATCTGGCGCGCGGGCGCCGTGCACGTGCCGCTGTTCACCGCCTTCGCCCCGCCGGCGATCGGGCTGCGACTGGGGGGCAGTGAGGCGAAGTTCGTGGTCTCCGATGCCGACCAGGTCACCAAGCTCGCCCCCGGCGAGGACCTCCCCGAGAACCCGGCCTGGCAGGTCCTGGTCGCCGGCGTGGAGAGCTCGACCGCCGGCCGCACGCTGAGCGACGTACTAGCCCAAGCTGACCCCGAGGCCGCGCCGACCGTCAGCGTGCCCGGGTCGGCCGAGCTGATCAGGCTCTTCACCTCGGGCACCACCGGCACTCCCAAGGGCGTGCCGATCCCGGTCAAGGCGCTGGCCACGTTCGTGGTCTACCTCGAATATGGCCTCGACGTCACCGCCGAGGACGTCTATTGGAACGCGGCCGACCCGGGCTGGGCCTACGGCCTCTACTACGGCATCGCCGCGCCGCTTGCCGCCGGACGCCGCAACGTCCTGCTCCAGGCCAAGTTCACCCCGGAGACCACCTGGAAGGTGATCCAGGAGCTCGGCGTCACCAACCTCGCCGCGGCTCCCACGGTCTTCCGCTCGCTGCGCAGCGCCGAGACGCCGGCGCCCGAGGGTCTCGAGCTGCGCCGGATCTCCAGTGCTGGCGAGCCGCTGAACCCCGACGTGGTGAACTGGGGCGCGGAGGTGTTGGGCGCGCCGATCCACGACACCTACGGCCAGACCGAGCTCGGCATGTCCATCGTCAACGGCTGGCACCCCGACGTCGCCGGCGAGATGCGGCACGGGTCGATGGGCCGCGCAATGCCCGGCTGGACCGCGACCGTGTTGAAGGACGACGCGGACGAGATCGCTGCGCCCGGTGAGCTCGGCCGCGTGGTCATCGACCTGGCGAACAGCCCGCTGATGTGGTTCACCGGCTATGTCGACGCACCGGAGAAGACCGCGGAGC
>DATCYH010000322.1:0-4954 GCA_036570405.1 Nocardioides sp. | reverse complement strand
AGTGGCGACCTGCGACGGCTCGGTCTCATTTCGGCGCAGGAGTCCCGGCGCAGGAGCACCCTGGCGGCGTCCTGGAGCCCGTCCGGAACGCCGACGGGGCCGGCACGGTTTCCCGTGCCGGCCCCGCCGGTCTTGCCTGTGCTCGTCAGGAGCGGTGATCAGCCGATGTCGTCAGCCGAGATCTCGCCCTGGCTGGCCTTGACGAACTCGTAGGTGCCGTCGGCCTTGTACTGGTAGATGCCGATGAACGCGGTGCCCGGGTCACCGTTGTCCAGGAAGTCGATCGGACCGCTGTAGCCGTCGTAGTCGATGTCCTCTCCGGCCTCGAGCAGGTCCTTGCACTCCTTGAAGGTCTTGCACTTGGTGCCCTCGCGGGAGACGCCCGGAAGCTCCTTGGCGATGGCCGGACCTGCGTCCGACTTGGCGGCAATGGCAGCCAGGCCCATCAGCACCGTGCCGTCGTAGGACTCAGCGGCATAGCTCCAGTCCTGCAGCTTCGGGTCGACCGTCGCAAGACGCTTCTTCAGGTCGTCCGTGGCGGCAACGCCCGGGAGCGAGCCCTTGACGTTCGGGCCCATCGTGCCGGGGTCGAAGTCCTTGGAGAAGTCGCTCAGGTTGCCGTCGACCAGGTAGATCTTCTTGGTCGCCGGTCCCACGCCCTGCTTGACGAGCTCAGGAATGATCTTCTTGGTCTCGTCGAAGCCGATCAGGACGATCGCCTCGGGGTCAGCAGCCTTGATCGAGGAGACCTCGGTCGAGTAGTTCGCTGCCTTGGGGTCATAGATGATCTTCTCCACGACCTCGGCGTTGGCCGCCTTCACGTTCTTCTCGACGTGCCCGGCGAGCCCGGTGCCGTAGGCGTCCTGGAGGGCCAGGATGCCGACGGTCGCGTTGCCGTCCTCGATGATCGTGTCAGCCAGCACCCGACCCTGCAGGGTGTCCGGCGGAGCGGTGCGGAAGTAGAGCCCGTTGTCGCAGTAGGTGCTGAACTGGTCCGAGGTGTTGGCCGGGGACATCTCGACCATGCCCTGGCTGGTGATCTTCTCGATCACCAGCAGCGACACGCTCGAGGACGCGGCGCCCACGACGACGTCGGCCTTCTTGGCGATGAGGCTGTCCACCGACTGCGAGGCGATCGGGTTCTGGGCATCACCGGAGTCGGAGTGCACCACCTTCACGTCCTTGCCGAGCACACCTCCGGCCTCGTTCATGTCCTTGACGGCCAGGTCGACGGCCGCGAACTCCGGCGGGCCGAGGAATGCCAGCGAACCGGTCTGCGGAAGCAGCGTGCCAACCGTGAAGGTCCCGTCGCCCTTGACGTTCGGGAACTCCTTGACCTTGCAGTCATCGGAACTCTTCGACGACTTCTCGCTCGCGTTGTCGGACGCGTTGTTGTCGGAATCGTCCTTGTCCGTTCCACACGAGGCGCCAAGCGCCAGAACGGCTCCGATTGCAATTGCCGTCCCGAGACGCAATTTCTTGGTGGGGCGAATCATTGACCCTCCGGTTCTCCACTGGCTCAGCCGTGATGTGACACACGACACTTGGGAGAAACCTAGTACCAACCGCGCGCGCTGAGCGGGAGACGAAGGGGCCGTTGCCAATTCGTGACCTTACGTATACCTCAGCCCTCGTGGCCGGTCACGGTGCTCTCTGGCGCTGACGGACCGTGGACGCCGTGCTTGACCACCCCGTCGGCCACCTGGCGCATCGACAGACGGAGGTCCATCGCGGTCTTCTGGATCCAACGGAAGGCGTCCGGCTCGGAGATGTCGAGGTCGCGCTGGAGGATGCTCTTCGCGCGCTCGACCGCCTTGCGCGCCTCGAGGCGCTCGGTCAGGTCGGCGATCTCGTCCTCGAGGCTGGTCAGCTCCGCGAATCGACTGACCGCCATCTCGATCGCAGGCACCAGGTCGTTGCGCGAGAACGGCTTGACCAGGTAGGCCATCGCGCCGGCATCGCGTGCTCGCTCGACCAGGTCACGCTGCGAGAAGGCAGTGAGGATGACGACCGGCGCGATCCTCTGGTGCGCGATCCGCTCGGCGGCGGAGATCCCGTCCAGGCGCGGCATCTTCACGTCGAGGATGACGAGGTCCGGCCGGAGCTCCTCGACGAGTGCTATCGCCTGTTCGCCGTCACCTGCCTGGCCCACGACGTCGTACCCCTCCTCACCGAGCATCTCGGCGAGGTCCATCCGGATCAACGCCTCGTCCTCTGCAATGACGACACGACGGGAGGCGCTGGCGGGGTCGGGTGCCTGGTTCACTCCCCCAGACTATGACCGAGCGGGGTACGCCGTCGATTTCCACGGGCTGCGTGCCCCCGGCGCCACGCGGTCAGGTAGCCTTTCCCGGCCAGCCCCGGTAGTCCAACGGCAGAGACGATGCACTCAAACTGCATACAGTGTGGGTTCGAATCCCACCCGGGGTACTCACTCGATCCGGAGCCTCATCGACCAGCTGGTCGATTGCCCTCGCGTCGATAGGCAGGCGCGATCTCGTTGATGGCGTCGCCCATCCGGTGGATCCGGAGTGCGTTCGTCGAGCCCGGGATCCCCGGGGGCGCACCCGCGATGATCACCACATAGTCGCCCTCCTTGACCCGTCCCGACTTCAGCAGTGCCTCGTCGACCTGACGCACCATCTCGTCGGTGTGCTCGACCGGGGCGGTCTTGAAGGTCTCCACGCCCCACGACATCGACAGCTGCGAACGGGTGGAGGCGAGCGGGGTGAAGGCCAGCACCGGGATCGAGCTGCGGTAGCGCGAGAGCCGACGGGCCGAGTCGCCGCTCTGGGTGAAGGCGACGAGGAACTTCGCATTGACCCGATGGCCGACCTCAGCCGCGGCCTTGGCGATCACTCCCCCACGCGTGCGCGGGTTCCAGGTGATCGCCGCCATGTTGTCCAGCTCGTGCGCCTCGGTGGAGGCGACGATGCGGGCCATCGTCTCCACGGTGATGATCGGATAGGCACCGATGCCCGTCTCCCCCGACAGCATCACCGCATCGGCGCCGTCGAGCACCGCGTTGGCCACGTCGGAGGCCTCGGCACGCGTCGGCGCCGGCGCGGAGATCATCGACTCCAGCATCTGTGTCGCCACGATCACCGGCTTCGCGTTGCGGCGGGCCTTCTCGATCAGGCGCTTCTGCAGGAACGGCACATCCTCGAGCGGGCACTCGACGCCGAGGTCACCCCTCGCGACCATCAGCCCGTCGAACGCTTTCACGATGCCGTCGATGTTCTCGATCGCCTGCGGCTTCTCGATCTTCGCGATCACGGGGACGTGCACGCCCTCCTCGTCCATGATCCGGCGTACGTCGTCAGCATCGGCCGCACTCCGCACGAAGCTGAGGGCGATGAAGTCCACCGAGAGGCCGAGCGCGAACCGCAGGTCGGCGATGTCCTTCTCCGAGAGCGCGGGGACGTTCACCGCGACGCCGGGAAGGTTGATGCCCTTGTGGTTGCTGACCAGGCCACCGACGACGACCTCGGTGACGACGTCGGTCCCCTCGACGGCGACCACCTTCAGTCGCACCTTGCCGTCGTCGATCAGAATCGGGTCGCCGGGCCCGACGTCTCCCGGCAGGCCGGCGTACGTCGTGGAGCCGATGAGGGCGTCGCCGGGGACGTCACGGGTGGTGATGGTCCACTGCTCCCCCGCCATCAACAGCGCAGGACCGTCGGGGAAGAGCCCCAGGCGGATCTTGGGTCCTTGCAGGTCGGCGAAGATGCCCACACCCCGGCCGGTGTCGTCCGAGGCCTTGCGCACCCGGTGGTAGACCTCGCGGTGGTCCTCGTGCGTGCCGTGGCTCATGTTCAGACGAGCGACGTTCATCCCGGCGTCGACCAGGTTCCGGATCGCTTCGGGTGTCGAGGTTGCTGGGCCCAGGGTGCAGACGATCTTTGCTCTACGCACACCTTGACCCTATCGCTCGTGTGGGCCGAGGCCCTGTTGCCCGCCCAGATGACACCGGACCGCCATGTGCTAGCCACTTTCGCTTCGAGCACATGACGGTCCGGTGATGACCCAATGAGAAGGCCCAGTGAGACGGCCCAGTGAGACGGCTGCGGCTCAGACCACCAGCGGCCGAGCCGTGGGCGGGATCGGCGCCGGCAGGTTGGTCGAACCGTTGAGGAACTCGTCCACCGCAGCCGCGGCGGAGCGTCCCTCGGCGATCGCCCACACGATGAGCGACTGGCCGCGACCGACATCGCCGGCCACGAACACTCCCTCGACCGATGATGAGTAGGAGTTGTCGCGTGCGACGTTCTTCCGCTCGTCCAGCTCCACTCCGAGCTGGTCAATCAGCCCGTCGGTCTCGGGGCCGGTGAAGCCCATCGCGAACAGCACGAGCTCGGCCGGGATCTCCCGCTCGGTGCCCTCGACCTCGCTCAGCCTGCCGTCCTGCATGACCACGTCGACCAGGAGCAGCGCCCGGACGTTGCCGTCCTCGTCACCGATGAACTTCTTGGTGGACACGGCATAGACCCGTTCGCCACCCTCCTCGTGGGCCGAGGAGACCTTGAAGGTCATCGGATAGGTCGGCCACGGCTGGTTCGACGGACGCTCCGCGGGCGGCTGCGGCATGATCTCGAGCTGGGTGATCGATGCTGCACCGTGACGGATCGAGGTCCCGAGGCAGTCCGCTCCGGTGTCACCGCCACCGATGATCACGACGTTCTTGCCGTCGGCCCGGATCTGCTCCGAGCCGTCGGAGGTCGCCGGCTCGCCGAGCGAGGCCCGGTTCGACTGCGGCAGGAACTCCATGGCCTGGTGGATGCCGGCGAGCTCCCTGCCCTCGATCGGCAGGTCGCGCGGCGTGGTCGAGCCCATGGCCAGCACGACCGCGTCGTAGCGATCACGCAGCTCGTCGCCCGTGATCTCCTCGCCGACGTTCACGCCCGCCCGGAAGACGGTTCCCTCCCGGCGCATCTGGTCGAGGCGACGGTCCAGG
>DATCYH010000321.1:0-4108 GCA_036570405.1 Nocardioides sp. | reverse complement strand
AGGAGCACGGCACCGGATCGCGTCGTCACCCGGTTGGGTGCCCCTTGAGGTGGTCCCCACGCCGCGTCCACCCGACCTTGTCGACACCCCTGGCCCGTGCGTCGGAGGAGCTCGCGTCGACCGAGACCGTCCACGGCAGCGCGGAGTACATCTTCACGTTGGTGTAGCGGACATTGCCGTCCACCTTGCGCCGGCCGATGAACCGCGAGCCCCTGGTGACGCCGTCGACCGTCCAGGCGGACCGCTGGTAGTTGATGCTGATGTAGGAGCGGTAGTAGGAGACGGCCCGGTCCCGGTTGTGCCATCGCGCCACGGTGATGTGGTTGGAATTGCCGTAGGGGCAGCGCCAGGCCTCGGCCGCGTTCCCGAACGAGACCTTGCGGCATTCCAGCCGGCCCAGGACCGGGAAGATCCAGGTTGCACCCTTCCTGGTGGTGGGTCGGGGGCAGTCCGCGATCCGGTAGGCCTTCACGCCGTTCCAGCAGGTGATCGGCTTGGGGGGAGGCGCGGTCGTGGCAGGCGCGCGGCTGGTCGACGAGCTGGTGCCCGGCTTCGGCGCGGAGCTCCGCGTCGTCCCGGCACTCCCCTTCGCCTCCGGCCTGAGCGTGGTCGTCGGCTCACCGGAAGCGCCTTCCTCACCGCCCTGCACCCTGTCCCCGACATCGCCGCCCGGCGCCGCGCCCTCGTTGCGCGAGCCGCCCGGATCGTCCTGGGTCGGATCCTCGCGCAGCTTGAGCTCGTCGGAGCCGAGAACGTCGCCGTCCCCGGTGCCGGAGGCACCCGACGGCAGGCTGAGCGCACCGGCACGGGTGGGGTCCTGCTTCGGGCCGCCGATGGCCCCACCGACCAGCAGAGTGCTGACCAGCACCGCCGCGGTGGCCAGGGCGGCGACGGCGGCAGGCAGGTAGCGACGTCGGGCAGAGACGCCCAGGTTGAGCTCCTGGCGCAGCGAGGTGTTGCCGGGCAGGGCCACCGCATCCGGGGCGAGGGCACCCACCTTGAGCAGGTCGGTCAGCATCGCCATGGCACTGGGATAGCGCTTGCGCGGGTCCTTGGCCATCGCGACCCGGAGCACCTCGTTCATCGCGGAGCTGAACTTGTCCTTGCCGGGCAGCTGCCGGATCGGGGCCTGCAGGTGCGCCATCGCCATCTCGACGTCGGTGCCGGCATAGGGCGCCGCCCCGGTGAGCGCGAACCAGAGCAGGCATCCGGCGGCATAGACGTCTCCACCCGCGCCCGCCTCGACCCCTTGGTGTCGTTCCGGGGCCATGTAGGGGAGGCTGCCGGCCAGGGTGCCGGTGCGGGAGAGCTCCGCACCTGGGACCGTGGCGATGCCGAAGTCACACAGGAACGCCTCGAGGTCGGAGCCGCTGCCACGCAGCAGGACGTTGGCGGGCTTCACGTCGCGATGCACGACATTGACCGCATGCGCGTCCACCAGTCCCTCGAGGACCTGGACGACGACACCGACGGCTTGGCCCGGCGAGAGCGGGCCGGTGCGCCGGATCAGCGCGGACAGGTCTCCACCCTCGACCAGCTGGGTGACCAGGAAGAGCACGCCGTCCTGCTCGCCGTAGTCATAGATGCGGACGATGCGCGGGGACTCCAGCCTGGCCAGGGTCGCGGCCTCGTGGCTGAACCGGAGCCGGAAGCCCTCGTCGGAGGCGTGCTGCGGAGCGACCAGCTTCAACGCGACGTCACGGCCCAGCGAGGTGTCACGAGCGGCATAGACGACTCCCATGCCACCCTGCCCGAGCTTGCTGACGAGCTGGTAGCGACCGAAGCGCTCCCCGGCGCCTGGCAGCCTGATCACAACGGTCACCCCCGATGCTGTTCCGAGATGGGTCACATGCCCAACCGAGTGTAGGCGTCAGATGCCGCCCACTAGAATCTTGTTCAACCCGGACCCCACGCATTGAGGCCCTTCGCTTGATCGCCCTCGTCACCGCTCATTTCGCGATCGCCATGCTTTCGCCTGCCCTGACCCGGGTCCTGGGCCGCCGTGTCTTCCTGGCCCTGGCCACGGTCCCGTTGGCGACCCTGGTCTGGGCGCTGGCCCAGACCGCGAGGATCCGCGACGGCGGGTCGGTGACCTCGGTGATCGAGTGGCTGCCCAGCCTGAGGTTCGAGATCGCCCTCCAGATGGACGTGCTGCAGTGGCTGATGGTGCTGATCGTCAGCGGCATCGGCGTGCTGGTGATGGCCTACTGCGCGTGGTACTTCACCGACGACGACCCCTCCCTGGCCCGGTTCAGCGGCGTCTTCGTCGCATTCGCCGGCGCGATGCTCGGCCTGGTCCTCTCCGACGACCTGCTGCTGGTCTATGTCTTCTGGGAGTTGACCACCGTCTTCTCCTACCTGTTGATCGGCAACGACCCGGCCAAGCGGGCCAGCCGGCACGCGGCCACCCAGGCGCTCGTGGTCACCACCCTGGGCGGACTGGCCATGCTGGTCGGCATCCTCATCCTCGGAGGGCTCAGCGGCACCCACCGGGCCAGCGAGCTGATCGCAGACCCGCCCTCAGGCACCGCCGCCACGGTGGCGGTGATGCTCATCCTGGTCGGCGCGCTGAGCAAGTCGGCGCTGATCCCGTTCCACTTCTGGCTGCCCGGAGCGATGGCGGCCCCGACCCCGGTCAGTGCCTATCTGCACGCCGCATCGATGGTGAAGGCGGGCGTCTTCCTCGTCGCGCTGCTCGCCCCCGGGTTCTCGGGCGTCGCCGGCTGGCACGAGACCATCCTCGTCCTCGGCGTGCTGACCATGCTGCTCGGCGGCTGGCGGGCACTGCGGCAGTACGACATCAAGCTCCTCCTCGCCTATGGCACGGTGAGCCAGCTCGGCTTCCTGCTCGTGGTGTTCAGCATCGGCACCCGGGCAGCCGCCCTGGCCGGCCTCGGGATGCTGCTGGCCCACGCGCTGTTCAAGGCGACCCTGTTCCTCTCGGTCGGCATCATCGACAAGTCCACCGGCACCCGCGACCTGCGTGAGCTGTCCGGCCTGGCCCACAAGATGCCCGTCGTCTTCACCGCAGCGGCCATCGCGGCGGCCTCGATGGCCGGGCTCCCCCCGATGCTGGGCTTCATCGGCAAGGAGAGCGTCTTCGCCGCGTTGCTGGACGTCGCGCGCACCGAGGGTGGTGACGGCACCGGGCTCTCGCCGTACGCCGGCTGGCTGGTCGTGATCGGCATCGTGCTCGGTTCGGTGCTCACCATGGCCTACACGTTGCGCTTCATCTGGGGAGGCTTCGGCAACAAGACCACCTGCGGGCCGACCGCCGCCCGTCCGGTGCCCGCCGGGTTCGCGGCCGCACCCGTGGTGCTGGCCGCGCTCACCTTGGCCCTCGGCTTCGTCGGCCCTTGGTTGACCCACCTCTTCGAGCCGCACCTCGAGCAATATCCCGAGGGCGCCCACCACGCCGAGCTCTCCCTGTGGCACGGGCTGGGCCTGCCGCTCGCCTTCTCCGGCCTCATCGTCGTGCTGGGGATGCTGCTGTTCACGAAGCGCAGGGCCTTCGCCCGGGGACAGGCAAAGCTGGCGTGGACGTGGAGTGCCGAGCGGGTCTATCGCGGCGGGATGCGGGCGATCGACCGCGCCGCCGTCGAGGTCACCGGGATGACCCAGCGCGGCTCGGTCGCGGCCTATCTGACCTTCATCCTGCTCGTCGTCCTCGCCCTGCCCGGCGCCGTGATGGTTGCCCACCTGTCCGGCTCACCCGCCATCGTGCTCTGGGACAGCCCCGCGCAGGCGGTGGTCGGCGCCGTCGTGGTGGCCGCGGCATTCGTGACCACGCGGTCACGTCGACGGCTCCGCGCGGTGCTGCTCGTGGGAGTCACCGGCTATGGCACCGCGATGCTCTTCCTGCTGCACGGCGCACCCGACCTGGCGCTGACCCAGGTGCTCGTCGAGACCACCAGCCTGGTCGTCTTCGTGCTGGTGATGCGCCGGCTCCCCGACTACTTCACCGACCGGCCACTGAGCGAGAGGCGCTGGTTCCGGATGGCGCTCGGCCTGGCCGTGGGACTGGCCGTTGCCGGGTTCATGCTGCTGGCGACCAACGCCCGCACCGCGGACCCGGTCTCTGTCGGCTTCCCCGAGCCGGCTCTGGAAT
>DATCYH010000320.1:0-5393 GCA_036570405.1 Nocardioides sp. | reverse complement strand
GCGCGACGTCGCCAACGCTGCGCCGCGAGTCCGGCGCGAAATGACCGGCGCGTTGCCCAAGGGCCTGCGGGTCTCGCCGGACGGAACGCGTCTGGCATACCTGGTCCAACCCGTCGGCGACTACATCCGCAGCATCGGGATCGAAGACCTCGACTTCGCTCGCCCGCCACGCACGGTGGGACTGGCCGGCCACGGGGACGTCCGTCCCAACAACGTCCCGGCCTGGTCCCCCGATTCCGGGCGGGTCGCAGTCGCAGTCGGCGACTTCTCCCCCTTCGACCCGGCAGGCAAGGTGCTCGCCGCGGCGCTGGACGGAAGCGTCGAGACGATGTCCACGACGACGGAGGCGCTCTGGGTCAGTGACTGGTCCCCGGACGGCGACAAGGTCATCCTCAACGACCTCGACCGCAGTGCGACGCTCGATGTCGCGACGGGCACAGTCACCCCGCTGATCCAGCGGCCGGCCTGGTGGAGTGGTCAAGCGCTGAGCACCTCACCCTCGCCCAGCCCCACAGCAAACCCGAGCACGTCGCCCAGTTCGACACCCAGCCCGACGGATAGCCCAACCGTGTCCCCCAATCCGACGACCAGTCCCACGAGCACTCCGACGACCACTCCGGGCCCCGATCCCACCTCGTCGCAGGCACCAGACACCGCGGCCCCGACCGGCGCGTTCACGCTCAGCCCGTCGAAGTACGTCCGCAGGGGGCGATCGGTGACACTCACTCGCACCAGGATCGCCGACGACCACGACTCGGCCGCCGACGTGACCGTCCGCGTGACTTGGGGCGACGGGACCACCGACACCGTCACCACGGGCTCGACCACGAAGCTGACGCACACCTACCAGTCCACCTCCCGTCCGGTCCTCCGGGTGAGTCTGAGCGACAGGGCCGGCAACACCGCGCGCGTGGTCAACACCGCGCTCGTCGTCGACGGCACCGCGCCCAAGGTGGCCCTCACCGTTCCCTCCTGCGGGAGTCGCCGCGGCAGCAGCTGTACGTCGTACCTGGACCAACGGGCTCGGTGGAGCACCATTCGCGGTACCGCCTCCGACACCTACGGGTCCGGTGTCTCCAGCATCAAGGTGCGCCTGGTGCAGCAGCGCGGCAGCCGCTGGTATGCCTACGTCGGCAGTCGCTGGAGCAGGCAGTCGAGCCAGACCAAGGCACTCGCCGCAGCCAGTCTGCGCACCGCGAGCCGACCGTCGAGCTCGACCTGGTCGATCAAAGCACCCGGGCTCACGTCGGGGAAGATGATCGTCACCTTCGTCGCCACGGACCGGGCCGGCAATGCCCGCACCGGGACCTACGCACGAACCCTGCGCTGAGCCTCTGGCCGCGACTGTTCACAATCGGGCCACAATGGGGCCATGCCCCCGCTCGATCCTGAACAGACAGCCCGCGTGGTGGAGATCGCGATGGACCTCGCACGCGCCGGGGAGACCGCAGAGCTCATCGATTTCCTGGATCACGGCTTCCCCGTGGACCAGGTCGATGCGGCGGACAACAGCCTGCTGATGCTTGCCGCCTACCACGGCCACCACGAGACCGTGGCGGCGTTGATCGCCCGTGGGGCAGACGTGGACCGACGCAACAACCACGACCAGTCCCCAGTCGCGGGGGCCCTGTTCAAGGGCCACGACGAGGTGGTCGCCGTGCTGGTCGCTGCGGGCGCAGACCTCGATGCGGGTACGCCGACCGCGCGGGCGGCAGCGGAGATGTTCGGTCGCACCCACCTGCTCTGAAATGCACGAAAGCTCGGCTCTCGAACATCAAGAGCCGAGCTTTCGTGGGTGGATCAGGCCGGCGGCTGGTCCTCGTTGGCGGCCGTGTCGCTGATCTTGCCAGCCTGCAGGGCCTCGATGGCCTTGCGGACACCTTCGCCATAGGCCGGGTCGGCCTTGGTGCAGTGCTCGATGTGCTTGTCGATCGAGGTCTGCGAGGCTCCGTCGATGGCACGCGCCGTGTTCTCGAAGAGCACCTGCTGCTGCTCGGCACTCATCAACCGGAACAGGTCACCGGGCTGCTCGAAGTAGTTGTCGTCGTCCTCGCGGTAGTTGAACCGGTCGGCCGTGTCTCCGATTGCCTGCGCCGGGTCGGCGTACTGCGGCTGCTCGGACCACCGACCGAAGTTGTTCGGCTCGATGCCGGGGACGCCGCCCTGGTTGCCGTCCACGCGCATCGTGCCGTCGCGGTGGTAGGTGTTCAGGCCGGGGGCGGCCTTGGGGAAGTTCACCGGGATCTGGTGGTGGTTGACCCCGAGGCGGTAGCGCGCCGCGTCACCGTAGGAGAACAGACGGCCCTGGAGCATCCGGTCCGGAGAGAAGCTGATGCCGGGGATGAGGTTGGCCGGAGTGAAGGCGGCCTGCTCGACGTCGGCGAAGTAGTTCTCCGGGTTGCGGTTGAGCTCCCACTCGCCGACCTCGATCAGCGGGTAGTCCTTCTTCGACCAGACCTTGGTGAGGTCGAAGGGGTGGAAGCGGTAGTCGTTCGCCTCGGCCTCGGGCATCACCTGGATGAAGAGCTTCCACTTCGGGAAGTCGCCGCGCTCGATGGCCTCGTAGAGGTCGCGCTGGCTGGACTCGCGGTCCTCACCGACGAGCTTGGCGGCCTCGGCGTCCGTGAGGTTCTCGATGCCCTGCTGGGTGCGGTGGTGGAACTTGACCCAGAAGCGCTCGCCGGCCTCGTTGATCATCGAGAAGGTGTGCGATCCGAAGCCGTGCATGTGGCGGTAGGACTTGGGCAGGCCCCGGTCCGACATCACGATGGTGACCTGGTGCAGCGCCTCGGGCAGGTTGGTCCAGAAGCCCCAGTTGTTCTCGGCGTCGCGCAGGTTGGTGCGCGGGTCGCGCTTGACTGCGCGGTTCAGGTCGGGAAACTTCAGCGGGTCGCGGAAGAAGAATACCGGGGTGTTGTTGCCGACGATGTCCCAGTTGCCCTCCTCGGTGTAGAAGCGCACTGCGAAGCCGCGGATGTCACGCTCGGCGTCGGCCGCACCGCGCTCGCCGGCGACGGTGGAGAACCGGGCGAACATCTCCGCCTCGTTGCCGACCTTGCTGAAGAGCTTGGCCTTGGTGTACTTCGAGATGTCGTGGGTGACCTTGAACGTGCCGAAGGCGCCGGAGCCCTTGGCGTGCATGCGCCGTTCGGGGATGACCTCGCGGTCGAAGTGGGCGAGCTTCTCGAGGAACCACAGGTCCTGGAGCAGCATCGGTCCGCGGGGACCGGCGGTGATGCTGTCCTGGTTGTTGGTGACCGGGGCACCGGCCGCGGTCGTCAGCGGCTTGGTGTTGTCATGGGGAGTGGTGTCAGACACTGCTTGCTCCTTCGTTGATGTGTCGGTTGGATGCGCAACTGGAACATGTGCCCCAGTAGGTCACTTCGGCCTCGTCGATGACGAACCCGTTGTCGTCGGATGCCGTCAGGCACGGCGTGTGCCCCACGGCGCAGTCCACATCGGCGATGTCGCCACACTGACGACACACGACGTGGTGATGGTTGTCCCCCACGCGCACCTCGAACCGGGCCGGGGAACCGGCCGGCTCGATGCGGCGCACCAGTCCGACCTCGGAGAGCACCCGCAGCACGTCGTAGACGGCTTGGGTGGACACTGCGCCGAGGTCTGTTCGGGCGGCACGCGCGATGGTGTCGGCGTCCGCGTGCGGGTGTCCGGCCACGGCGCTCAACACCGCCACTCGTGGACGGGTCACCCGAAGGGCCTTCTCCCGCAGCATGGAGGGGGGATCGATCTGCTGCATGTCCACCACCCAACCACCTTCTCTGGAATCATTCAAGAAAGACGCGCCCAAATCGCCGATGCGTGTCGGGCTGCAAGAATCGGGCCCATGACCAGCGCGCAGACCGATGTCCTCGGTGCCCCCTACACGGCCGAGTCCATCGAGTTGCCCGACGACGATGAGGGCCGCGTCGTCGCCACCCTCGTGCATCGCCCGAGCGAGGGCCCCAGTCGTGGGGCGGTGCTCCACGTGCACGGCTTTGCCGACTACTTCTTCCAGACCGAGTTCGCCCAGTGGTGGGTCGACCGAGGCTATGACTTCTATGCCCTCGACCTGCGCAAATATGGTCGCTCCCTGCTCGAGCACCAGACTCCGCACTACATCGACGACGTCGGTGACTACTACCCGGAGCTCGACGAGGCCTGGACGCGGATCACCGAGCGCGACGGCCACGAGAGCGTCGTGGTCAGCGCCCACTCCACCGGCGGGCTGATCGTCCCGCTGTGGTTGCACGACCGGGGCATCCGGGTGGCCGGCCTGTTCCTCAACTCGCCGTGGTTCGACCTGCAGGGGGCACGTTGGATGCGCACCATCGGCACCCAGGTCATCCGACAGGTCGGCTCGCGGCTGCCCCGCAAGGAGATCCCCCGTGAGGTCTCCGGGGTCTACGGCAAGAGCCTGCACCGCGACCACGCGGGTGAGTTCTCCTTCGATCTGAGCTGGAAGCCGATCGAGTCCCGCCCGGTCTACGTCGGCTGGCTGCGCGCGATCCGCAACGGCCACGCCCGACTCCATGCCGGGCTGGACGTGCTCGACCCGACCCTGGTCCTCTCCAGCGCCCGCACCACCTATCCGCGTGAACTGAACGAGGACGCCCACACCAGCGACATCGTCCTCGACGTCACCCAGATCCGGGCCTGGGCCTCATCGGTGGGCAGGCACGTGACCAGCATCGCCATCGAGGGTGGGCGCCACGACCTGGTCCTCTCCCGGCAACCGGCCCGCAAGGCCGTCTATGCCGAAATGGACCGATGGCTGACGGCGTACGTCGAGTCTCGCTAGTCTCCTCGTCATGAACCCCGTCACTGGCCTCAACATCGGTCGCCTCGTCCTCGGCGTGCTCGCCCTCCTCTCCCCCCGCCTGCTCGGCAGCGCCACGCGCCTCGACACGGCCAACCAGCCCCAGTTGGGCTACCTGGCACGGATGTTCGGGTCCCGCGAGATCGCGCTCGGTGCCGTCACCCTGGTCTCCAGCGGCGCGGCGCGACGCAACCTCGTCGCGATCGGAGTGGCCGTGGACGCAGCCGACGTGGTTGCCGGGATCGCCGCCGGGGCGAACAAGTCCGTCTCCAAGTCGACCTCGGTGATGCTCACGCTGCCGGCCCTAGGCGCCGTCGCAGCGGGCGTGGCCACGCTGCTCGCCAAGGACTGAGGCCGGCGGAGCTCAGGCGAGGAACACCACCAGCGCCACGACTCCGACCAGCACGATGAACGCGCGCAGCGCACCCGTCGGGAGCCTGCGCCCGTACGTCGCGCCCACCTGGCCGCCGACGATCGCACCGACTGCGATGATCGCCACGACCCTCCAGTCGACGTCGGCGACCACGGCGAAGATCAGGCCGGAGACGGCGTTGACGAGGGCAGCCAGCACGTT
>DATCYH010000319.1:0-7537 GCA_036570405.1 Nocardioides sp. | reverse complement strand
CTATCGGCAGGGTCAATTCGTTGGTTGCGAGTGCGTCAACGCGGCTGCCGACTTCGTCGCCGTACGCCGTGCGCTGGCCGCGGGCGTCACTATCGACCCCGACCTGGCCCGAGACCCGGACGTGCGCCTGAAGACCCTGCTCTGAACGCTCGAACAGTCAGCGTGGCCGTGCGCGAGGCGTGACGCCCGTACCCGGCCCCCACGTCCGGCTCGCGCACGACGCGCTCGTCCGGCACGCATGGTGTACCGCTCGTTGATAACCAAACAATCGACTGGCAACGCGTGCTGAAAGCGACGCGGCGCTCCCGCGCCCACTGGGGGATCCGGTGACCGGAGGCTCCAGCGACTGCATGGATCAGGGCTCGATGACGTGCGCCCGGACCAGCTTGGTGTCTCCATCGGTGCGCACCCAGCCGGCGCCGTCCGCATAGGCGATCATCTTGTCGAACTGGCTGATCCCCTTCGGGTCGCTCGGTCGTCCCATCCGACTGAGCGCCCGCACTGGGACCCAGACGTGCTCGTCGTCGCGAGTGGCGCCGAGCCCGTCGAGCCAGTCCTGGACGTCGGCTGGGGGAGTGGATCGGGGAATCCGGGCGTCGAGCTCGCGGAAGTTGTCGACGTCGGCGAGGGTGCCGCCGGTGGCGGAATGGTCGAGATGCACTTGTGGACCTTTCTCTCATGTGTGACCCTTGACACACGGTAGTTAACCTACCTTATGGTTGCTTACGACATCAGTCCTCACGACATCGGAGTGAACGTGGACGGAATGATCCAGATGGCTTCAGGTGAGGTCGGTCCCGCCCAGCTTCGTGCTGCTTTCGGTTGCTTCCCGAGCGGCATTACCGCGGTGTGTGCGCTGATCGACGGCAAACCGGTCGGGATGGCAGCCAGCTCGTTCACGAGCGTGTCGTTGGACCCGCCACTCGTTTCGGTCTGCATCCAGAATCGCTCGAAGACCTGGCGCCAGCTCCGCTCCGTGCTCCGGATGGGAGTGAGCGTGCTGGCCAGTGGCCAGGACCTCGAGTGCCGTCAACTGGCCCGCCCAGAGGGGGACCGCTTCGAGTCAGTGGCGTGGGAGCACGACGAGAACGGCTCGATCTTCCTCGACGGCGCGGCCGCGTGGTTGAGCTGCGGCATCCACACGGTCGTTCCCGCGGGGGACCACGCCATCGTCCTGCTGCGCGTCCACGAGCTCGGCTTCGACGCGAACGTCGAGCCACTGGTCTTCCACGGCAGCCGTTTCCGCACCCTCGCCGGCGTCTAACGCTCGATCTTCAACCCCAAGGATTTTCAGCCCGACCCCGACCCAGAAAAACGTAGAGAGGCACATCATGAAGTTCGGAATCTTCACCATGCCCGAGCACCCGCCGCGGGAGAACTGGACCCTGTCCTATGACCGCGACATCGCCGACGTCGTCCTGGCCGAGTCGCTGGGCTTCGACGAGTACTGGATCGGCGAGCACCACACCGGGGGTTACGAGAACGTCCCGATGCCCGAGCTGATGATCGCCAAGGCCTCGGCGGTGACCAGCCGGATCCGGCTCGGGACCGGAGTGGTGAACCTGCCCTACCAGGACCCGTTCCTGGTCGCTGAACGGATGGCCTTCCTCGACCACCTGACTCACGGCCGGCTGATCTATGGCTTCGGCGGCGGCGGGCTGCCCACCGACAAGGCGCTCTTCCAGATGGCCCCCGAGGAAGCAACGCCGCGCACCAACGAGTCCTTGGAAATCATCTGGCGCCTGCTCACCGAGCCGGAGCCGGTCACCCACGAGGGCGTCTTCTGGCACTACGAGGAACGGCAGCTGCAGGTCGGGCCCTACCAGGTCGTTCCGCCGATGGCCGTCGCCGGCCTGACCGGCACGCACAACTTCGAGCGCTGTGGCAACCGAGGGTGGATCCCGCTCAGCGTCTACTTCGCGCCGCTGCTTGCCGAGAAGAACCCGATGCCGGACCTGGCGGACCACAAGAACGCCATCCTCAAGGGGGCCGCCGAGGCCTCGCTCGATGCCGACCAGGCGATGGCGAACTGGCGGATCAGCCGCGAGGTCTATGTGGCGAGCGACAAGAACACGGCCATGAACGAGATCCGCGCAGGCGTGAAGATGTCCTATGACTACCTGCTCGGACTCGGCCTCGGTGCGCTGATGAAGCTGGACGCCGAGATGGCCGACCCGGAGCTGACCTTCGAGTGGATGGTGGAGAACGTCCCGTGGATCATCGGCAGCCCCGAGGACTGTGTCGAGCAGATCCACCACATCCGTGAGGACGTCGGCGACTTCGGGACGTTCCTGATCAACGGGCGTGACTGGGTGACCACCGACCGCTGGAACCGCTCGCTGGAGCTCTTCGCCCGCTATGTGATGCCGCAGTTCCAGGACCACCAGCACATGGCGCGACGCGATCGCCTTGCCCGCAAGGCGCTCGGCCTCGACTGACTGGACCGGGATGACAACGGGTCCTTCGCCCATCATGGGCGAAGGACCCGTTGTCATGTCAGAGCCGATTGTGCTTTGCGGTCGCGAGGTGCTCGTCCCGCGACATTCCGCGTGAGCCGCACTGGGTCAGTGCAGGGTCCAGCCACCGTCGACGGCCAAGGTGGCACCGGTGATGTAGGAGCCGGCGTCCGAGGCCAACAGCAGCAGCGCGCCGGACAGCTCGTCGGACTCGCCGAGCCGACCCAACGCCGTACGGCCGGTGATCTCGGCGGCCGCGTCGGGGTTGTCCAGCAACGGCCGGGTCAGCTCCGACTCGAAGTAACCGGGAGCCAGGGCATTGACCCGGATCTGCTTGCGCCCGGACCACTGCAGGGCCAGGTCACGGGTGAGGCCCAACAGCCCGGCCTTCGAGGCCGAGTAGCCGGCTTGCGGGGTCGTGGTGCCACCGATCGCGAGCACGGAGGAGATGTTGACGATGCTGCCGCCGTGGCCCGCCGCGATGCAGTGGCGCGCGAACGCCTGGGCCATGTAGTAGGCGCCGCTGAGGTTGACGTCGAGGACCGACGTGAAGTCCTCGGGTGCCTCGTGGTGCGCCGGCTTGGTCCTGCTGATGCCTGCGTTGTTGACCAGGACGTGTACGTCGCCCAGCTCGCCGGCGGCCTGCGACACCAGCGCGGTGCAGTCCTCGGGACGGGAGACGTCGGTGGCCACGGTCAGGCAACGACGCCCGGTGCTGCTCTCGACGGCGCTCGCCACCTCGCGCAGCTTCTCGACTCGCCGGGCGGCAAGGACGACGTCGGCTCCGGCGGCGGCCAAGGTGTGCGCGAACTGCACACCCAGACCCGAGGAGCCGCCCGTCACGATGGCGACCCGCCCCTTCAGATTGAAGAGCTCCGCCGGGGTGCGGCCCACGGGACTACTCAGCATTGAGCCGGACCGGCAGGCGGGTGAGCCCTCGGGTCAGGATGACGGCATTCCATGACAGCTCCTCGTCGGCCAGCGCAATGTCGGGGAAGCGCTCGATGATCCGAGAGAGGACGATACTCGCCTCGAGACGGGCCAGGATGGCGCCGAGACAGTAGTGGACCCCGGTTCCGAAGCCGAGGTGCGAGCCTCGTTTGCGGAGGATGTCCAGCTGGTCCGGGTCGTCGAAGACCTCGGGGTCGTGGTTGGCTCCCGAGAGCATCAGGAAGACCCGGTCACCGGCCTTGATCGTCGTGTCGCCCATCTCGATGTCCTCGGCCGCGATCCGGACGACTGCCTTGGCCGGCCCGTCATAGCGGAGCAGCTCCTCGACCGCCTGGTTGATCAGGTCGGGCTGCTCGCGCAGCATCGCAGCCTGGTCCGGGTGCCGAATCAGGGCCAGGACGCTGTTGCCGATCAGGTTGGTCGTCGTCTCGTGGCCACCGAAGAGCAGGTTGACGCAGATGGCGACCAACTCGGCGTCGTTCAGCGCTTCGTCGCCGCTGCGAGCCTGGACCAGTGCGCTGGCCAGGTCATCGCCGGGTTCGGCGCGGACTCGCTCCAGCAGTGCTTCGATGTAGGCGACCAGCTCGCTCATCCCGGACTGGGCCCGGGCATGGCGGTCCGGGTCCTCGAGGGCGCCGAAGACGAGTGCGGAGATGTCGTCCGACCAGTCCTTGAACTTGACCCGGTCCTCGGGGGGCACCCCGAGCATGCTTGCAATCACGATCGCGGGCAGGGGATAGGCGACCTCGTGGATCAGGTCGATCACACCTTCCTGGCCTGCCTTGACCCGTGCTTCCTCCAGCAGGTCGTCGGCGATCTGCTCGACCTCCGAGCGCATCGCCGAGATGATCCGCGGGGAGAACGCCTTGTGGACCAGGCGGCGGAACCGTGTGTGCTCGGGCTGGTCTCGGAAGACCAGCCAACCGTTGAGGAGCTCGAGCGTCTCGACGAGGCCGAGGTTGGGGCGCTCCTTGCGTCGCTCACGGGCGATGACGGGGGAGATCCGGTCCGAGGAGAACCGCTGGTCCGACATTGCCGCACCGACGTCGGCGTGCCGGGTCAGCACCCAGGAGCGATAGCGGGCGTTCCAGTGGATCGGGTCCGACTCGCGCAACGTGCCCAGGAACGTGTAGGGGTCGCTGACGGCCTCCGGTGTCAGGATCTCGTCCAGGAGTGCTGCGGGGGTCGGCTCGTTGGCCATGATCAGTTTCCCTTCACGTTGTCGAACTTCATCAAGGCCACGACACAGGCATTGCCGTCCACGCCGGACACGCCGCCACCCATCGTCTCGACGAGGCCCACCCGGGCGCCGTCGACCTGGCGTTGGCCGGCATCGCCGCGGAGCTGCCAGACGATCTCCACGACCTGCGCGACGCCGGTGGCGCCGAGCGGATGGCCGCGGGAGAGCAGTCCGCCGGAAGGATTGATCGGAAGGTCCCCGCCGAGCGCGGTGGCGCCCGAGGCGGCCCGTGCGCCGGCCTGGCCCTCGGGAACGCGCCCGAGTGCTTCGGTGGTGGTCAGCTCACCGATCGTGAACGCGTCATGCACCTCGGCGACGTCGACGTCCTCAGGTCCGAGCCCGGCAACGTCGTACGCCGCTCGCGCGGTGTCGTGGATCAGCCGGTAGCCCCACACGTCGGTGCTGCGGTGGTCCCACGGTCCGCCGGAGCGCTGCGCCGTGGCCAGCAGTTCCACGTCGCGTGCCGAGTTGCGGGTGCTCGAGAGGACCACTGCGGCCGCGCCGTCGGAGATGGGGCTGCACTGCAGCAGCGTGATCGGGTCGGAGATCATCGGTGAGGCGAGCACCTCCTCGATCGTGTATTCACCCCGATATTGCGCCCTCGAGTTGTGCATGGCGTGGCGATGGTTCTTCACCGAGACCGCCGCGAGCTGCTCGAGCGTGGTGCGTCCTTCGTGGAGCCACCTGCTGGCCTCCATCGCATACATGCTCGGCATGGCCAGTCCGGTGCGGCCTTCCGTGTCCGACTGCTGGGGGATGATCGGCCCCTTGAACAGGGGCGTCATCTGCTCCGCACCGAGCACGAGAACGCGTTGGTAGCGACCGCTCTGCAGGGCCACCGCAGCTTCGTGCAGGGCAGAGGTGCCGCTGGCGCAGGCATTCTCCACCGTGACGATGGGGACCCCGGTGATGGCGAAGCCCTGCAACACGCGCATGGCTACGCCGGGCTCACCGAAGACGCTGCCGACGAAGACCGCGTCGAAGGGACGCGTTGCGTCGGCGCCCTCGTCGTCGAGGGCCTCGCCGATCGCCTGCCAGGCCAGCTCGGCCACGGACAGGTCCGGCTGCTTGCCGAAGTGCGACGTGCCTGCACCACTGATCCACACACTCATGACTCGACCTCCACGACGACATCGCCTTCGACCGGTGCGACCAGGTGGACCCGACTGCCGACCGGCGGCGCCGCGTCCGATCCGCGTACGTGGGCCAGCACTCGTGGGCCCTCGTCGAGGTCGACGTAGGCCAGGGCATAGGGAGGGGTCCGGTCGCCGACGGCGATCCGGACCACGGTCGAGGACCAGACCACTCCGTCGGGCCCGAACCGGGCCTCGGCGACCCGGCCACCGCAGTCGGCGCACCGCGGTCGGGGCGTGGGCATCTGGTGGCCGCAGTCGGTGCAGGCAACACCGATCACCTGTGGCGGGTCGGTTCCTTCGACCCGTGGTCGTGGATCGCTCATCAATCTCACTCCTCAAGGTGCCCGAGAGCACTGCAACGGATAAACAAACAATAGGTTGGTTAACTGGGGCATGCAAGCAGCATCGGGTCCCGACCCCCGGTCATCGGTCGAGGACCAGCGTGGGGTCGAAGGGGAAGGGCGCGATGCTCCGTGCACGACCGGAGAACAGGGCGTCGAACGCCTGGTCGAGATTGGTCTGGGTGAACCCTCCGGGCTGCTCCACGGTGGACTGCGGCTGCCAGCCCCGCATCAGCTGCACCGTGTTGCCGAAGACCGTGAACACCTGCCCGGTGACATCGCCCGCGCGCTCACCTGCCAGCCATCCGACCACGGTGGCCACCTGTTCGGGGCGGTAGTTGCCGAAGGCCTGGGTCGACTCATCGGTGCTCGTTCCCCAGGTGTGGTCGACCATCCGCGTGCGGGCACGTGGGGCCACGGCGTTGACCGTCACGCCATACTGCTCGAGCTCCCGCGCCGCGGCCTGGGTCAGGGCCGCGATGCCGGCCTTCGCAGCCGAATAGTTCGTCTGGCCGGCGTTCCCGTAGAGACCGGACTCGCTCACCGTGTTGATCACCCTCCCGTCGGCCGGCCTCCCGGTCTCGGCGAAGACATGACGCCAGTGCCGTGCCGCGGCTCGAAGGGGCGCTGCGTGGCCTCGCAGGTGGATCCGGATGACCTCGTCCCACTCGTCGGCGTCCATGTTGAAGATCATCCGGTCCCGAAGGATCCCGGCGTTGTTCACCACGATGTCCAGGCTCCCGAACGTGGCCACACTTTTGGCAACCATGCGTTCGGCTTCCTCGAAGCTGGCGCAGTCACCTCGGAAGGCGACGGCCTGCCCGCCCGAGGCAAGGATCGTGGCCACCACGTCGTCGGCGGCGTCACCCTCGATGGGCTCGCCGGTGGTGCTCACCTCACGGTCGTTGACCACCACCGCGGCGCCGAGGTCCGCCAGGTGCAGTGCGTGGGCGCGGCCCAGGCCACGGCCGGCCCCGGTGACGAGGGCCGTCCGACCTGCCAGGGGACTGGCAGGAGGGCCGGCGAGCGGAGTGGTGGGGTTCACGACGTCGCGGGGTCGCTGGGGTCGGCAGGGGAGGCCGGCGTGCTCGTGTCGCCGAGGTAGGCACGCTGCACCGCGCTGGACTGCGCCACCTCGGTCGCGGTGCCGGACATGACCACGCGGCCACGCTCGATGACATAGGCACGATCGGCGAGCTCGAGCGCCCGGTCGACCATCTGCTCGACGAGCAGGATGCCCACCGGGAGGTTCTCCCTGATCTTGGCGATCGTCTCGAAGAGCTTGGTGGTCAGTGCCGGGCTCAGCCCGAGCGAGGGCTCGTCGAGCAGGAGATAACGGGGTCGGCCCGCCAGGGCACGGGCCAGTGCGACCTGCTGCTGCTCGCCACCGGAGAGCAGCCCGGCCCGCTGGTT
>DATCYH010000318.1:0-2093 GCA_036570405.1 Nocardioides sp. | reverse complement strand
AACCGGTCCCGTTGAGGCCGGCCTCCGGAGCAACATGCTTGCCGGTCTCGCCGCCCCCGTGGCCGGGGAGCTTGTCCGTGGCCGCGTGCGCGGCGGTGGCGGCCTTCTCCTTCACCGCGTCCGCGACGACGGGTGCCTTCTCGGCGGCCTTCGCCACGCCGCTCTGGACGGGAGCGCTGTTCTTGACCTTCTGTGCCGCCGCTGCGATCTGCTCATAGCGAGCCCGACCGGCCTGGGCGCCGAGCACATAGCCGAGCGCGACCCAGGGCAAGACCTTGAGGAGCTTGAAAATCATGGTGACCCTCCGAGATGTGTCGATTGCGTTGACTCGGATCGACCGTATCCCAAATGGCTCAGACCAATGACCACGCGATGCCGTCGAGGATGTCCGCCTCGGACACGACGATCTCCTCGACGCTGGTGCGGCGCAGCACCCGGTCCAGGATCAGCGCCCCGGCCCCGATCACGTCTGCCCGACCCGGATGCATGTAGGGCAGCGCCAGGCGCTCCTGGACCGTCATCGCCAGCAGACGCTCGGTCATCGCGTGGATGGCCGGGACCGGCAGGACCGACTGGTCGATGGCCTCGCGGTCATAGGCCGGGAGGTCGAGCACGCCGGCAGCCACGGTCAGGATGGTGCCCGCGACACCGACCACCGTGGCAGCCTCGGCGGCCGGGACCGGGCAGGAATCGAGGTGCGCGTCGATGTCCGCGATCGCAGCGGCGATCTGTGCGGCCGTCGGCGGCTCGGAGTGCAGGTGTCGCTCGTGCATCCGCACCGAGCCGATGTCCATCGAGTGCTCGCGCTGCGGTGTGTCCGTGCCGAGGATCAGCTCGGTCGACCCGCCCCCGATGTCGAGCACCAGCACCGGCTTCTCGGGCGTGGCGCGCAGGTTGCGGATCGCGCCGGCGAATGCCAGCCGTGCCTCCTCGTGCCCGGCGACGACCTCGGGCTCGATGCCGAGCCGGTCACGTACGCCGGCCACGAAGACGTCGCTGTTGCTCGCGTCCCGGGTCGCGGAGGTGGCGCAGAACCGGATCCTCTCGACCGCGTGCTCGGCGATCAGGGCGGCGTAGTCGTCGATCGCCGCGAACGTGCGCTCCAGCGCCTCGTCACCCAACCGTCCGGTGCGGTCGACGTCCTGCCCGAGGCGCACCATCCGCGACTCGCGGACGGCCACGTCGGGGAGGTCACCGATCAGCAGCTTGATCGTGTTCGTGCCGCAGTCGATCGCGGCAACGGTGCTCATTCCTCGGGAGCGACGCAGGGACCGCTCGCCCACCACTCACCCAGGAGATCGAGGACCTCGTCCCCGAACGGGTTCACGCCGCGACCCTGCGCCAGGGCGTGCCCGGCGTGCACGTGCAGGCACTTGACCCGCTTCGGCATGCCCCCGGCAGAGATGCCCTCGATCTCGTCGACGTGGCCGATCTCCTCACGCGCGGAGAGGTAGGCCTCGTGCGCAGCGAGGTAGCGCTCGGCGAGCTCCGGATCGGAGGCCAGGCGCTGCTCCATCTCCTTCATCACGCCCTCCTGCTCGAGCGTGCCGATCCTCTTCGCGGCGCGCGGGCAGGTGAGGTAGAAGGTGGTCGGGAACGGAGTGCCGTTCTCCAGGCGGGGCTTGGTGGTGACCACGTCGGGATTGCCGCACGGGCACCGGTGGCCGATGTCCTCGATGGATCGGGGCTCGCGCCCGAGCTGTGCCTGGATCGCGTCGATGTCCGGCTGCGTGATGTGGGGCGAGTTGGAAGAGTTCACTGTTCGGGCTCGATCTTCTGTGCTGGGGTGTTCGCCCGGCGTGTCTTCTCGGGGTTGCCGGCGGCCTCGATCGATCCCCAGGCGGTGTCCCACCAGGCATCGGGGATCTCGACCGGAGGCGCCTCGGGGTCGGCTAGCTCGTCGGGAGAGTCGAGCGGGTCGCCGTTCTCGTCGATCACCATGTAGGACGTCTCGCCGGGCATCACGTAGCCGAAGCGCTTGCGCGCCTGGGCCTCGATGAATGCCTCGTCCTTCCAGCGCCGCTTCTCGCGCTCGAGGGCCTTGATGTCCTTGCTGGTCTCGGCGATCTGGCTGCGCAGGTCGGCCTCGTGCT
>DATCYH010000317.1:0-5805 GCA_036570405.1 Nocardioides sp. | reverse complement strand
CACTCGATGGACTGGTCGTTGCCGCACAACGTGATCTCGCTGACCGACAAGCCCGGGGCCGACCCCGAGCTCAGCCAGAAGGTGCAGATCGCCCAGAACGGTGGCGCCGACCTGCTCTACTGGACCGGGCCCACCGAACTGAGGCAGACCGCGGTGGACCGGATGATCCGCATCGCCCGCGCACAGCCCGGTGTCCTCTCCGCGCACGACCGGCTCAAGGAACGCCCCACGCTCCGCCTCGGGGGCCACGCCGGCGATGTCGTCGTCTACTGCAAGTCCGGTTGGCGGTTCAGCGACCCCTCGGTGGTCTCCAACCCGATCCCGGGCAATCACGGCCACCCGGCCACTGCGCCCATCCCGTTCTTCATCGCCGGAGGATGGCAGGGACTGCCCCGGGGGAGCTCCAGCTCGATCGCGCACACCCAGGACGTCGCACCGACGGTGTCGAAGTTCTTCGGGCTGCAGGCGCCCACGGGGTCGAAGACGTGGGACGGCCGGCACCGCATCTGAGTCGGCACCGCATCTGAGTTGGCACCATCCGGGTCGACACCGCTCGCCGCAAGCCGTCACTGATTGCCGCGCGCGGCGTTGAGCAGGCAGGCAGCCAGCCCTTGTTGACGTAGTCAGGATCGTGATCGCACCGTGAGGACCAACCGAGGAAGCGCGAGAACGCGCCTGCTGCTCGCCGCCACCCTGGTCGCGGCCACCCTGGCTGCGACGGGAAGCCCGTCGCAGGCCGACCAGGACGTCCGCACAGCCGCCGGACAGAGCGTCACGGTGGACAAGGTCAAGGAGATCGCGGCCGAGACCGGCCACAGTCTCGCCCAGGTCACGCAGCTGCTGCGCGACGACGCGAGCATGCGACTGGACGCCAAGGGTCGGCTCTACCACGCCGACCGGGTGGCCAAGGCATCCGCGACGAGCAGCGCCTCGGTGGTGGCCTCGAGCCCGGACCACCCGCTGGCGGACACGTTCAAGCTGCACAGCCGCAGGGGCAGCAAGAAGGTGATCTATCTCGACTTCACCGGCGAGCGGGTCTGTGACACCGAGTGGAACCGCGGCGGGCTGCTCGGTCTCGGGGCGCTGCCCTGCGGCACCTACGAGGGCTACGACGTGGACGGTCGGTCCGGGTTCAGCAACGCCGAGCGCGCCCTGGTCCAGGAGGTCTGGGCCCGGGTCGCCGAGGACTACGCACCCTTCGACGTCGATGTGACCACCGAGCGCCCGGCGGCGTGGCGGATCAATCGCAGCAGCGCCGGCGACGACTACTTCGGTGTGCACGGCGTCGTCAGCAGCAGTACGACGGCGCGCGATCGCACCTGTGGCGGACCCGGGTGTGCGGGGGTCGCCTATGTCGGGATCTTCGACGAGCCGAAGACCGACGGGCAGCGGATCTTCTGGGCCTTTCCCGAGGAGCTCGGCAACCAGCCCCGACGCCTGGCCGACGTGCTCTCGCACGAGGCGGGTCACACCCTGAACCTGCTCCACGACGGGAACGCGGTCGCCGAGTATGACCAGGGACACGGCATCTGGGCACCATTGATGGGCTCGTCGGATCGCGCGCTGACCCAGTGGAGCCGTGGTGAATATCAGGGCGCGAACAACCGGCAGGACGACCTGAGCGTGATTGCGACCAACGGCGCCCGCTACAAGGCGGACGACCACTCGAGGCAGCTCTCCTCGGGCACCAGGTTGAACCCGTCGTCGACCCGATCGGGCGTCATCGGACGCAGCTCCGACGTGGACGTCTTCCGGCTGCGCACCCGCTGTCGCGGCACCGTGAACGTCGCAGTCCGCAACGTCCGCTTCGGGCCGAACCTCGACATCCGGCTGCGGATCTACAACAGTCGCGGCCGGTTGGTCACCACCCGCAACCCCACGTCGTCCTCGTCCGGGATGGCAGGTGGGCTGGACGCCGACTTCCGCGGGATCCGGCCGGTCGGCACGACGTACCTCGTGATCGACGGCACCGGCGCGCGGGATCCTCGGACGACGGGTTACAGCGGCTATGGCAGCCTCGGGCGCTATGGGGTGCGATACACGTCCACGTGTGGCCGACGGTGGTGAGCCTCAGTCCGAGGCGAGCCGCTTGAGGGCGCTGCGTGCGACATTTGGATCGGTTGTGGTCCACATCGGCGGCAGGCTCGCCTTGAGGAACCCACCGTAGCGGGCGGTGGCCAGCCGCGCGTCGAGCACGGCCACCACGCCGCGATCTGAGTGGGTGCGGATCAGCCGTCCTGCACCCTGTGCCAGCAACAGCGCGGCATGGGTGGCCGCGACCTGCATGAACCCGTTGCCGCCCGCCTGGTCGGCAGCCTTCTGGCGCGCGGACATCAGCGGGTCGTCGGGCCGCGGGAACGGGATCCGGTCGATCAGCACCAGCTGGCAGGTGTCGCCCGGCACGTCGAGGCCCTGCCAGAGGCTGAGCGTGCCGAACAGGATCGTGTGCGGGTCCTCGACGAACTGCTTCTGCAGCTCGGCCAGCTGCGCCTCGCCCTGCACCAGCGTGGTCAGGTGGGGCAGCCGGCGACGGGTCTCCTCGGCGGCGGCCTCAGCGGCGCGCTTGCTGGAGAACAGGCCCAGGGTGCGGCCCTCGGCGGCGTCGACGAGCTCGACGATCTCGTCCAAGTGCTTGGTGCCCAGCCCCTCGCGCCCGGGCGGGGGCAGGTGCCGGGCGACGTAGAGGATCGCCTGCTGCGGGTAGTTGAAGGGTGACCCCACATCGATGCCCCGCCAGGGCTGTACGTCGTCCCCGCGGCGTTCCTCTCCCCCGGCCAGCACTCGCTCGGTGGGCTTGAGGCCCACGGAGGTGGCGATGTTGTTGAAGTCGCCGCCCAGCATCAGCGTCGCGGACGTGAAGACCACGGTCTTGTCGGCGAGCAGCTTGTCGCGCATCTGGCCCCAGACCTGGAGGGGCGCCACGCAGAGCTGGGGTCCTCCGTGGCGGGGGTCGCGGTCGTTGAGCCACAGCACGTCGCTGTTCAGGTCGGCGGCCATCCGATCGGCGGTGGCGAACACCTCCTGCACCCCGGCCTTGGCCTGGTTGCGCCCCGGATCGGCCTCGCCGTCCTTCTCCTTGGGGATCGCGCCGAGCGCGGCGCGGGCACCGTCGCGGACCAGGATCAGGGCATCGGCGAGCTGCGGGTCCATCTTGTCGATCCGCCCGGCCTCGGTGCGCTCAATGGCGTCCTTGAGCGCACCGGCGGCGTCGTCGAGGTCGTCGGCCTCGCTCTCCTCGACATAGCGGGCGGCACGGCGGGCGGCGCGCTCGACGTCGCTGACCGCGAGCTCGTCGGTGGCGGCCTGGGTGACCCGGGCGACGACCTCGTGGGCCTCGTCGATCACGACGGTGTCGTAGTCCGGGATCATCGGGACGCCCTCGATGGCGTCGATGGCGAGCAGACTGTGGTTGGTGATGATCAGGCTGCTGGCGGCGGCCTTCTCCTTGGCCCGCTCGGCGAAGCACTCCTCACCGAACTGGCACCGCGCCTTGCCCAGGCACTCGCGGGCGCTGACCGAGACCTGGCGCCAGACCCGATCGGTGTGCCGGGGTGCGTTGTCGCGCTCACCGGTGCCGTTCTTCTCCGCCTCCTCCTCGGCCCACTCGCGGAGCTTGACGACCTCGGCACCCATCGAGCCGGTGGGCAGCTCGACGAGCGCACCCTGGTCGTCGGGCGCGCCCTCGCGGACCCGGTGCAGGCAGGCATAGTTGGACCGGCCCTTGAGGACGGCATAGGACGTGGCGACCCCGGGCTTGGCCTTCAGCGCGTCGACCAGGCGTGGGATGTCGCGCTCCACCAGCTGGTGCTGCAGGGCCAGCGTCGCGGTGGCGACCACGACCCGCTCGTCGTGGAGCAGGCTCGGGATCAGGTAGGCCAGTGACTTCCCCGTGCCGGTCCCGGCCTGCACGAGCAGGTGCTGGCCGGACTCCATCGACTCGGCGACCGCCTGCGCCATCTGCACCTGGCCGGCCCGCTCCTGGCCACCGAGGGCCTGGACCGCCTCCGCCAACAGGCTGGTCACGGGCGCCTGGGTCGGGTCGGTCTGGATCTCGGGAGTGGTGGTCAGGTCTTCGGGCACCCGGAAACCCTAACCTTGCCCACCGACGCCGCGGACCGTCGTACACACCCGCACGCCGACCCGCCGTGAATTCACCTTCCAGCCCACTGCGAAATGCGAACGACCCGCCGCCAGCAAGAGGCTGGACGACGGGTCGCCGCACGGAACGGGCGTGGCTCAGACCACGGCACCCGAGTCGCTGGGATCGCGTTCCTTGCGTTCCTTCTTCTCCCGCGAGAACGGCTGGACCTGCTGCAGGTAGCTCGCCAACGGGGTGGCGACGAAGACCGTCGAATAGGTGCCGATGATCAACCCCAGCAGCAGCGCGAGCGCGAAGTCTTCCAGCGAGTCACCGCTCATGAACGTCAGCGCCCCGAGGATGAACATGGCGCCGAGACCAGTGTTCACCGTGCGCGGCATGGTCTCGATCATCGCCTTGTTGGCCACCTCGTCGAAGGTGCCGGTCTTGGTTCCCTGCCAACGTTCTCGGATGCGGTCGAAGACGACCACGGTGTCGTTGACGGACAGGCCCACGATGGTCAGCGCCGCGGCCAGGAAGATTCCGTCGATCGGCTTGCCGAACCAGGCGAAGATGCCGGTCACCAGCAGTACGTCGTGTGCCATCGATGCCACGGCCGAGAGCGCGAAGGTCCAGTGGAACCGGATCGCCAGATAGAGCATCTGGGCCGCAAGGGCGATCAGGAAGGCGATCAGCGCCTTCTCCTTCAGCTCCTGGCCGAGACTTGCCGCGACGGTGTCGTCGGTGACCTGCTCGACCTTGCCGGCCTGCTTCTCGAGGCCTTCGGCGATCTGGTCGCGCTGCTCGTTGGTGATCTCGCCGGCGCGGATCGAGACCCGCTCGGTGCCGTCGCTGGCCTTGACCTTCTGCACCACTGCCTCGGGGAGACCGGCATCGACGACGGACTCGCGTGCTTCGTCGGCGGAGATGTCCTTGGCGGTGGAATATTCGATGGTGCGTCCGCCGGTGAACTCGAGCCCCAGGTTGAGGCCCTGGCTGGCGATGCCACCGATCGCGAACAGGGTGGCCAGGACCGTGATCACCATCCACGTCTTGCGACGCTTCATGATCTGCGGGTCCTTCTTGGTCAGCCAGGTGCGGACCCGTCCGACGTTGCTGAGACCGGTGATCTGCGGACGGCGAGCGACCGGCCGGCTGGAGACTGCGATCTCGGTGAGCACCCGGGCGATCACGAGCGCCGAGATCATCGAGGCGATGACACCGATGGAGAGCGTGACACCGAAGCCCTTGACCGAGCCGGATGCGAAGATGAAGAGCAGCAACGCGGCCAGCAGGGTCGTCACGTTGGAGTCGATGATGGCGGTCCAGGCCTTGTTGAAGCCGACCTGGAGCGCACGTCTCATCCCAGCCTTGGGATTCTCCGCATATTCCTCCCGCGCTCGCTCGAAGACCAGCACGTTCGCGTCGATCGCCAATCCGATGGCGAGCACGAAACCGGCCAGGCCGGGCAGGGTGAGGGTCGCCCCGACGGCGAGCGTCATCGCATAGGCCAGCAGGGCGTAGGACGCGAGCGCGATCGTGGCCAGGAACCCGACCAGGCGGTAGACGACGATGATGAAGAGGCCGGTCAGGATCAGACCGATGATGCCGGCCTCGATCGAGGCCTTGATCGCGGCGTCACCAAGCGTGGGGCCGACGACCGAGTCCTGCATCGGGACGCCGGTGAGGAACTTCCCGTTCTCGTCGACCGAGCCCAGGGCCAGCGG
>DATCYH010000316.1:0-4653 GCA_036570405.1 Nocardioides sp. | reverse complement strand
GATCCGCAACGAGGTCGCCCGTACCGTGCCCGACGTCGAGGTGGTGGGCGATCCCGAGCGCCGCCTCCCCCACCTGGTTACGTTCTCGTGCCTGTACGTCGACGGCGAGGCGCTGGTCGCGGAGCTCAACCGACGGGGCTTCGCGATCGCGTCGGGCTCGGCGTGCACCGCCTCCACCCTGCAGCCCAGCCATGTCCTGGCCGCGATGGGCGTGCTCACGCACGGCAACGTGCGCCTCTCCCTCAGCCATCAGGCGAACGCTGAGGACGTGCGGGCGTTCCTGGCCGAACTGCCCGACGTCGTACGTCGCCTACGCGAGGAGGCCGGGTTGTGAGCGCCGAGGAGACCTGGCTCGAGCTCGACTGCCGGGGCCTGCGCTGCCCCGCGCCGATCATCGAGCTGGCCAAGCACCTGGACGACGTCGCGGTCGGTGAGCTGATCGGCGTCGCCGCGTCCGATGTCGCCGCACGGGTCGACGTACCGGCCTGGTGTCGGATGCGCGGCCAGGAGTATGCCGGGGAGACGATCGCCCCGGACGAGGTCCCGGTCTTCCTGGTACGGCGCCTCAGCTGAGCGCATCACTGACCGGCACCGAGGAGTCGCGCAGGCGGACGACGTCCACCTCGCGGCCCACCACGGCCCGGATCGAGTCGATCGCGTCCCACTGGTTGACGTGCATCGCCGCCATCACCCGGTTGCCCCGGAGCCAGAACGCCTGGAAGGTGCGTGCCTGCTCGCCCCCGCGCACGACGACCTCCGCTGCGCCTTGCGGATCGAGGCTCCCGACGAACTCGATCCCGACGTCGAACTGGTCGGTGAAGAAGTAGGGCTGCTGCGCATAGGGCTCCTCGCCCCCGAGCATCACCCCGGCAGCGGCGCGGGCCTGCCGCACCGCGGTGTCCCAGTGCTCGACCCGGAGCCGTCGCCCCAGGACGGGATGGTCGTGGTTGGCCACATCCCCGACCGCGAACACCTGCGGGTCGGACGTCCGCAGCCAAGCATCCACCAGGATCCCGTTGTCACACTCGAGACCGGCTGATCGGGCCAGTGCATCGTCCGGCTCCGCGCCGACTCCGACCACGACCAGGTCGGACTCGAGCGCGCTGCCGTCCGCGAGGTGGACCGTCCCGCCGGCCGTGATCCGGGTGATCGACGCACCCAGACGCAGGTCCACGCCGTGCTCGCGGTGAAGGTCGGCGAAGGTGCGCGCGACCCTGGGCCCGAGCGCACGGAGCAGTGGAAGCGCGAACGACTCCACGACGGTGACCCGGGCTCCCGCGATCCGGGCGGCCGCAGCGACCTCGAGCCCGATCCAGCCGCCGCCGATGATGACGATCCGGCTCGCGGGGCCTGCCATCAGCGCCGTCCTGAGCCGCTCGGCGTCCTCGATGGTTCGCAGGTATGCCGTCGGGGCGCCACTGTCGTCGGCCAGCGCCAACCGCCTCGGCACCGCGCCGGTGGCGAGCAAGAGCCGGTCATAGGCAAGCGTCTCGCCGCTCGCGGTGCTCACCCGTCGCTGCTCGAGGTCCACGTCGGTGACGACGGCGTCAACGTGGACGTCGATCCGACGCTCGGCGTACCACTCGTGGTCATGGAGGATCGCCTGCTCGCCCCGCTTGGTGCCGAGGAGAACGTCCTTGGACAGCGGCGGCTTCTCATAGGGCAGGTGCGGCTCGCCGGCAAGAACGGTGATCGCCACATCCTTGTCACGGTTGCGCAGTTCATCGGCGGCACTGGCCGCCCCGACGCCGCCTCCGACGATCAGCATCTTCATCTCGGGCCCCCGTCCCTGCGAGCCAGCGACAGGAACTCGTTGCGGGTGCGCGAGTCGTCACGGACCCTGCCTGACAGTGCTGAGGTGACCGTCCTCGTGCCCGGCACCCGCGCGCCTCGCAGGCTCATGCAGTTGTGTTCGGCCTCGACCACGACGCCCACTCCCTGCGGTTGCAGGTGCTCGTGCAGCTGGTCGGCAACCTGTTTGGTCAATCGCTCCTGGGTCTGCGGGCGACGGGCGTGGAACTCCACGGCACGGGCGAACTTGGACAGCCCGAGGATGCGGGCGCCGGGCAGGTATCCCACGTGCGCCACCCCGGTGAAGGGGAGCATGTGATGCTCGCACAGGGAGTTCACCGGGATGTCCTGGACGATGACCAGCTCGTCATAGCCCTCGTCGTTGGCGAACGTGGTCATCTCGAAGTCGGGCACCGTGGTCATCTCGATCAGTGCCTTGGCCATCCGTGCCGGCGTCTCGATCAGGTGCTCGTTGGTCAGGTCGATACCCAGCGCACGCAGAAGCCCGGTCGTCGCGGCCTCCACCCCGGAGGGGTCGACCACCCCGGCGGGATGGGTGATCCGGGGACGCCAGCTCGCCAGGTCAGCCGCGGTCGACACTGTGACCTCGGTGGTGGCCGGCAGCGAGCAGGCTCAGCGAGAGCGCCGCAACGAGGAGCCCGAAGTCGCGCAACGCCACGTCGTAGTACTCCCCCATGGTGACCAGGTTGACGATGATGCCGGCCAACCAGGCCGCTACCAGCAGGCCGCCGAAGCGCGGCGCAGCGGCCACACAGATGCCGGCGACGATTTCGATGGCCCCCACGGCCAACATCGCCTGGTGGGCGGTGCCCGGAACCAGGTCGTTGATCCAGGGCGCGAGATAGTCCTCCCAGTCAGTGAGCAGTCCCGCGAACTTGTCGAGGCCGAAGGCGATCGGCGCAACGGTGAAGACGGTGCGCAGCAACATGAAGGCGTGATCTGCGGCGCGTGACGCGTCCGCCGGGGTGGTCGTCCCGGGCAGCTGCCGGGTGGTTTCGTCAGCCATGGTGGGCCTCCTTGATTTCTAAAGTAGATTAGTTTTGACTTTAGGCAGTCGACTACTGTTTCGTCAACATTTTTCTCTTTTAGAAGGCGCCATGAATCTTGCCGACCAGTCCTCGAGAATCGGCGCGCTCGCCGACCCGATGCGCCGCGCGCTCTATGAGTACGTCGCAACGCAGCGGGAGCCGGTCGGCCGCGAGGAGGCGGCCCGCGCCCTCGACCTCGCTACGCACAAGGTGAAGTTCCACCTCGACAAGCTGGTCGACGAGGGCCTGCTGCAGACCGAGTTCCGTCGGTTGTCAGGACGCAGTGGACCGGGCGCCGGTCGTCCCAACAAGCTCTACCGGCGGGCCGACACGGAGTTCTCCGTCTCCCTGCCGGAGCGGCGCTACGACCTGGTCGGTCACATCTTGGCCAACGCGGTCGACCGTGCACGCCGGGACGGGATCGAGCTCAACCTGGCCTTGGCCGACGCCGCGCGGAACGAGGGTCGACGGGTCGCCGAGGAGTCCACCGGTTCGCAGGCCCCTGCCGGGGAGAGCGACTTCACCCGGGTGGCAAGAGTGCTCGCCGGCCAGGGCTTCGAGCCCCGGATCGAGGAGGAGGCGGTGGTGCTGTCGAATTGCCCCTTCGATGCGCTCGCCAAGGACCACACCGAGCTGGTCTGCACGCTGAACCACGCCTTCGTGCAGAGCGTCGCCGATGAGCTCGGTTCGGCGGCCACTGCATGCCTCGAACCGAGTCCCGGCCAGTGCTGCGTGCTGCTCCGCAAGTCAGGTTGAGCGCCGCCGGATGCGTCAGGCGCGGATCGTCCTGAGGTTCGGCTCGATGTCCTTGACCGCCTGAGCGCCGTAGGTGTCCTCGAGTCGCTTCAGGAAGTCAGCCCGCGAGAGCGTGTATTCCTGGGTGCCGACCTGCTCGACGACATATACGGCCAGCAGGCAACCCAGCTGGGCTGCGCGCTGGGTGTCCAGGCCCCAGGTCAGCGCCGCCAGGAAGCCGGCACGGAAGGCGTCACCGACTCCGGTGGGCTCGACCTTCTCGATCTCGGGCACAGCCTCGACCACGATGGACTCCTCGCCCTTGCGGTCGATCCGGACACCGTCAGCGCCGAGCGTGACGACCCAGGTGCCGACCCGGTCGAGCACGTCCTCGCGCGTCCACCCGGTCTTCTGGGTGATCAGCGTGGCCTCGTACTCATTGGAGAACAGGATGTGCGCGCCGTCGATGAGCTGGCGGATCAGCGGTCCCTCGCCAAAGGCGAGCTGCTGGGACGGGTCGGCGACGAACCGATAGCCACGCTTGCGGCACTCGTCGGTGTGGCGCAGCATGCCCTCCGGGTCGTCCGGGCCCACCAGCACGTAGTCGGGCTCGCCGACACGGTCGACGATCGGCTTGAGCTCGATCTCACGCGACTCGCTCATCGCGCCGGCGTAGAAAGACGCGATCTGGGCGTGCGCAGCGTCGTTGGTGCACACGAAGCGCGCCGTGTGCCTGGTCTCGGAGACGTGCACCGAGTCGCAGTCGACGTTGTGGCGCTCCAGCCAGGAGCGGTAGTCGGCGAAGTCCTCGCCCACTGCCCCGACGAGGACCGGGGAGAGCCCCAGGTTGCCGAGCCCGAAGCAGATGTTGGCTGCACAACCACCGCGGCGCACCTCGAGGTCCTCGACCAGGAACGAGACGCTCAGCTTGTCCAGCTGGTCGACGACCAGGGAGTCGGAGAACTTGCCCGGGAAGGTCATCAGGTGGTCAGTGGCGATGGAGCCCGCAATCAGCAGTGACATGTTGCCGAACACTACCGGTCGGTACCCGTTGGTTTACCCCAAGGTAACGAATAGC
>DATCYH010000315.1:0-3554 GCA_036570405.1 Nocardioides sp. | reverse complement strand
AAGAGGCGGGTGACGACAGCGGTCCCGGTCAGGACCTCACCTCGCTGCACGACCTTGCGGAACCTGGTCCGGAAGCGGCGTACGGACTCCTCCCCCAGGTGCGCGGTGCACAGTGCAGCCAGATAGCCGGCCCCGAGCATTCCGACACTGAAGGCAGCGGGATAGCCGGCCGAGTGGGCCAGCTCGTCGTCATGGTGCATGGGATTCAGGTCGCCACTGGCACCCTGGTAGGCCACGATGTCGGTCATCGTGATCGGGCCGAAGGTGCGGGCGGGCAGCTCCGTGCCCGGCGCCAGACTCATTCCGCACTTCCTTCGTCGTGGCCGGTCTCGTCGTGGCCGGTCTCATCGTGGGTGGTGAAGATGCCGGAGGTGTAGAGGCACTCGGCGCGCAGACGGCCGTCCGGATCCCTGAACTCGACCGCGAAACGCACCCTGGCCATGGATCCGCGCCGGGTCGGCGTCGGTGTCACGTCGCGCAGTGCCACCTCGGTGCGCAGTTCCTCACCTGCGCGTGGCAGGGGACCGTGGAAGACGTATTCCTGCTCGAGCGAGAGGAGGTTCTGGACATCGAAGACCATCCCGAGCCGGGACAGCTCGTCGATGAGCTCCGGGGCCGTGAAGACCTGGGTCAGGTCCTCCCAGAAGACCACCGTGGCCAGGAACGTGGGTGGCACCGGTGGGTTCGTGGCCTCGACGTACGCCGGCCGCGCTGCCGCAGTCGCGCGCGCATATTCACGGATCTTGCCGCGCTCGATCGGCATCACGGCCATGGCAGGTCCCGGGATCAGTCGGAGGAGGGCAGGGCCTTGGCCCCGGCCACCTCGAGGAGCACGCCGTCGAGTGCCAGTGACGCGTCGCCCCCCTTGGTGACGAGGACCTCGATGCTCTCGGCAGCGTCGACGTAGCGCTTGCCGAGCAGGCTGCCCTTCATGTGCTCGGGGTCGGCTTCGGCCTCCGGTGCCTGGCTGCCCTTGGCAATGAGGGGGAGGCCACCACAGGTCAGTGCGACGTCACCGGCGGGCGCCTTTGTCACGATGATGTTCGTGCTGTCCACTGCGCTGGCCAGTGCCAGTCCGACTCGCAGTTCCATGTCAATCTCCTCTGTTCTGGTGCTGGTGTACGTCGATCATGCAGCGAGATCGCTGCAGAGCGCGAGCGCTCAGACTGCCGCACCCTCTCGTTGCGCCGTCACCAGGGCCAGCATCTCGACTCGGCTCACCTTGGACGACGGGGTCCGCGGCAGCTCGTCGAGGACGGCCACGAAGACCGGGACCTCGTAGGGCGTGAGGATCGTGCGGCAGTGGTCCCGCAGCTCCTCGGAGCTGACGGGGCTGGCCGAGCCCTCGAGCTCGACGGCAGCCACGGGGACTGCTCCGAGCCGATCGTCGGGGAGCGGAGCGACTGCTGCCTCACGGACGGCGGGGTGCTTCTCGAGAGCGGCCTTGACCTGCTCGGGTTGCACCTTGAACCCGCCCCGGATGATGGCGTCGTCCGCACGACCGTGGATCCACAGGAAGCCGTCGGAATCGACCGAGGCGAGGTCGGAGGTCTGCTGCCAGGCGTCGGCGCCGACGGGAGACTGGGCCGTCCGGATCTGGAGCAGGCCGCGTTCACCGGCAGCGACCTCGTTCCCGTCCTCGTCGGTGACTCGGAGCTGGACCCCCGGCATCGAACGTCCGGCGCTTCCGGCCTTGCTCGTCCACCACTTCGTGTGCAGGCCGTGGGACCAGGTGGCGACGGCTCCGGCGAACTCGGTTGCGCCGTACGTCGGCAGCACCCGGATCCCGTAGCGCTCGAGGAAGGCGTCGATCAGCTCGGGCGGGCAGTAGGTCGTCCCGCTGGTCACCGCGTCAAGGCTGGCGTGTCTCTCCGGGGCGATGTCGGCATCGAGGACCGCGCGGAGCGAGGCGGGCACGAGTCCGGCTGCGCGGGGGCGGTGCGTCTCGATGGCGCGCACCCAGGCGTCGAGCTCGAACTTCGCCATGATCACGATGCGACGGCCGGCATAGAGCGGCGCGAGTGCCCCCCAGAACCCTCCGATGTGCACCAGCGGCGTGCAGACCACGGAGACTCCACTGCGGAAGAGCCTCTCGGCAGACGGTGTCGGGACACTGGTGCTGAGTGCAGTGTCGAACTGGCGCTCGCGCAGCAGCACCCGCTTGGGCGGACCGGTGGTGCCGGAGGTGAGCATCTCGATGACGACGCCCTCGTTGCGGTCGTCGGCGCGCGAGGCCCCGCGGCCACCCCCGTGGATCGCGGTCACGCCCGACGAGGTGAGCGCGAGCACCAGCGCGTCGCCAGCAGCGTCGAGGACGCCTTCACGGGCAAGCGCTTCGGGGCTGCCCACCAGGACCGGAACCCGGCTCGCGGCGATGTCGTCGGACAGTCGCTGAGGCGGTTGCAGGCTGCTCATCGTGACGATGCAGTGGTCCCGGGCGATCAGGCCGATGAGCGTGGCCACATGCTCAGGACGATTCTCAAGGATCACACCGACGCGAAGCGCAGCGTCGCCCAGGCCGACGAGCGCGGACTGGAGACTGTCGGCCACGTCGCGCAGCTGACCCCACGTGAACCAGCGCTCGTCGTGCTCGATCGCCTCGACCTCCGCCGGGGCCTCGGCGAGGAGCTGGCGGAAGCGTTCCCGGCTCCCCATGTCAGCGACCCGTCCAGACCGGCGGACGCTTCTCGGCGAACGCGGTGGCACCCTCACGGGCGTCGTCGGATTCGAAGACCGGGGCCATCAGCTCATCCTGCCGCTTCCAGCCCTCCTCGAGGGTCCAGTCGACAGCCGATCGGGCGATCTGCTTGGTCACCGCGACGGCGAGCGGGCCGTTGGCGGCAATGGTGCGGGCGAGGTCGATCGCCGCATCGAGGGCGCCGCCCTCGGGGACGACGCGGTTGACCAGGCCCAGGCTTGCGGCGCGCTCTGCGGTGATCGGGTCACCGGTCAGGAGCAGCTCCAGCGCGATCGGGAGCGGGATCCGCCCGGGCAGCAGCATGGCGGCACCGGCGCCTGCGACCAGTGCCCGCTTCACCTCGGGGACACCGAACTTCGCCGTCTCGGCCGCGACGACCATGTCGCAGGCGAGCAGGATCTCGAAGCCACCGGCCAGGGCCCAACCCTCGACCGCGGCGATGAAGGGCTTGCGGGGCGGCTGCAGGGTCAGGCCGGCGAGGCCGCGTCCCTCGACCACGGGCGTCTCGCCGCGCAGGAACCCTTTGAGGTCCATGCCGGCACAGAAGCTGCCACCGGCGCCGGTGAGGACGCCGACGCGCAGGTCGTCATCGCTGTCGAGCTCGTCGACCGCAGCCGCGATCGCCTTGGCGACGGCCTCGGTGACGGCGTTCTTCGCCTCGGGGCGGTTCATCGTGATGATGAGCACGCCGTCACGACGTTCGAGAAGGACCTCGTCTGTCATCTGTGCCTCCGTGGTTCAGGTCCGACGGCTGGGCCGTCGCAGAAGTCGATTCAACGGGTGACCATGGGTACCCGAGGTTCAGTCATGCGGTAACGTTAGCATAGATATAGATAACTGATTGAACTAAGCGAGC
>DATCYH010000314.1:0-2530 GCA_036570405.1 Nocardioides sp. | reverse complement strand
TGGCGATCTCGTCGACCGACTGCAGGAAGCGCACGAAGCGCGGCGAACCCGTCTGGTACCTCGTGCCGGACGGGGTCGTGCAATACATCGCAAAGCATCAACTCTATCCGTCTGGAGCTTCATCGTGACCGCAACCGACCGGGCCATCGAGCTCGTCCACGCCGCTGCTCGTGCGGCCTCGGACAAGCTGGCCCAGCAGATCATCGCGTTCGACGTGTCCGAACAGCTCGCCATCACCGACGCGTTCGTCCTCGCCTCCGCCCCCAACGACCGCCAGGTGAAGTCGATCGTCGACGAGGTCGAGGACCGGCTGCGTGAGATGGGCTCCAAGCCGATCCGCCGCGAGGGTGAGCGTGACGGCCGTTGGGTGCTGATCGACTTCGGCGACATCGTCGTCCACGTCCAGCACGAGGAGGAGCGCGAGTTCTACGCGCTCGAGCGTCTCTGGAAGGACTGCCCGGCCATCGAGCTGCCGGCAGACGTCGTCTCCCACGAACGATGAACCGTCGCCTGGTCCTGCTCCGTCACGGCCAGACGGCATGGAACCTCGCGGGTCGTCTGCAGGGACACCATGACGTCGAGTTGGACGAGACCGGCCACGACCAGGCTGCCGCAGTGGCGCCCCGTCTGGCCATGCTGGAACCTGTCGCGCTGTGGTCCTCCGACCTGTCGCGAGCGATGCAGACCGCGGCCTACCTGGCCAAGGAGTGCGAGCTGGAGCCGCGGGCCGACCCGCGATTCCGCGAGGCCGACCTGGGGGAGGCCGCAGGAATCCTCAAGGCCGACTATGCACACGACAATCCCGAGCTCTTCGCGGCGCTGATGGCCGGCGACCTGGGTCGGATCGCGGGGGCCGAGGACTTCGCGACGATCAGTGAGCGCTTCGGTGCGGGGCTCCAGGACGTGATCGCTGATCTGGGGCAGGGCCAGACTGCCGTGGTGGTGACGCACGGCAGCGCGCTCAAGGCCGGGATCTGCCACGCGCTCGACTGGCCGGCATGTGCTGCAGAGAGCCTTGCCGGGCAGGGGAACTGCCACTGGGCCGTGCTGACCGAGGTCGACGGCACGGGCCGGTTCCGCCTTGCCGGATATGACCTCGGGGTCTGACTCGGCCTCCTTGCCGGCGGGTCCACGCCCGGGCGGACCCCGATTTCACATCGGGCGCGAGTTGTGGCTAAACTTCCGCACGTTGCTCAGCCGTAAGGCAAAGAGCAATGGGGCTGTGGCGCAGCTGGTAGCGCACCTGCATGGCATGCAGGGGGTCAGGGGTTCGAGTCCCCTCAGCTCCACCGAAGAAAGAACTCCCGGTCATTGATCGGGAGTTCTTCGCATTTGGCAACACTGCCGACGCCGTGGTGGGGCCCGACTGCATGGTGTTGCTTCCTTCGGGCAGAATGGCCCCATGGCCGATGCACAGGAGCAAGTTGTCCGCGATGTAACCCCCGACGGTGGAGTCGTGGTGGGTGATGACGGTTCCAAGGCCGCCTCTCTCGCGGTGCGGTTCGCCGTCGAGGAAGCAGCACGGCGTGGCGCCACCCTGCACGTCGTACGCGCGTGGACGATCATGACCTGCGTGCGTCCCGACGACGTGCCGATGGGCATCACTCCGTCCCTGCTCGAGATGGAGGCTTCGACCCTCACCGCCGAGCGCGCTCGCGTCGCCAAGATCGTCGGCGACGCGCAGGTCACCGCAGAGGTCCACGTGGCCTATTCCCCGTCGGCCCAGTCGCTGATCAAGGCGTCGGAGACCGCCGACGTGCTCGTCGTGGGCAGTCGGGGTCGCGGCGGGTTCAAGACCCTCGTCCTCGGCTCGGTGGCCGACCAATGCGTCCAGCACGCGCAGTGCCCGGTCATCGTCGTGCGCAACTGGGGCAACATCGAGAAGGCGTTCACCGAGCAGGAAACGGTCGCTGGCGCCTGAGCCGGCCGTCCCCGAGGCCACGGCCCCCTGACGCCTGCCGCGTGGATCAGGCACGCCGGATCTGCCCGACCAGACCAGTCGAGCAGATCAGGCAGACTGATCAGGCGATCGTCATCCCACCGTCGACAGGGAGCACCTGGCCGGTGATGTAACCCGCCGCGGGGGAGGCGAGGAAGACCGCTGTAGCGGCGAGCTCACGAGGATCACCCTTGCGTCCCGAGGGGATGCGTTCCTGCTGTGTCTCGAGGTAGCACGGAGGGTACTGGTCGGTCATCTCGCTGGTGAAGAAGCCCGGCGCGATCGAGTTGACCCTGATGCCCTTGCGACCCGTCCACTGCTGGGCGAGGTCGCGGGTCAGGCCGTTGAGGCCGGCCTTGCTCGCGGCGTAGGCCGCTTGGGGGAGCCCGGCAGTGGTGAGGCCCAGGACCGAGCTGATGTTGATGATCGAACTGCCCTGCCCCATCACCCGTCCGCAGGCCTGTGCCATCCAGTAACAGCCGTTGAGGTTCACGTCGATGACTTGGGTGAACTGCTCCACCGTCTCGTGCGTCGCCGGGACGGCCGTGCCGATGCCGGCGTTGTTGACCAGGATGTTGACGCGACCGAACT
>DATCYH010000313.1:0-8190 GCA_036570405.1 Nocardioides sp. | reverse complement strand
CGTGAACGGCGTGCGCAGCTCGTGCGCGGCGTCGCCGACCAGCTGGCGCTGCCGGTCGCGGGACGCCTCGAGGGCTGCGAGCATCACGTTGAAGGCGGAGCCCAGCCGGGCGATCTCGTCGCTTCCCTCGACCTGGATCAGTCGCAGGTCCTCGGTCCGGGCGATCTCCTCCACCCGCCGCGAGAGTCGGCGTACGGGCCGCAAACCGTTGCGGGCCACGCCCCAGCCGAATGCCCCAGCCAGGATCACGCCGGCCGCACCGAACAGGAACGTCGCCAAGCCAAGCCGGCCCAGCACCCGTTCCTGTCCGTCGAGGGACTGGGCGATCAGCAACGCCACCCCCGGGTCACGAGTAGGCACGGTGACGACGCGGAACTTCACGCCCTCCGCCTCGATGGTCCGGATCGAGTGCTTCCGCTCGCCCCGGGCCACCTCGAGCTCGGGCTCGCCGAGCTGGATCCGCGGGCCGTCGTCCATGCTCCGGGTCAGCCCATCCTTGTTGAGGAAGGCGATGCGCACGTCCGCGGCGCCGAACGTCCAGGAGGGATATTGATATTCGGCGGTCAGCTCGACCAGCGCCCCGTCGGCCGCCCGTTCGGCGCGCTCGAGCAGCGAGGCGTCGAGCGTCTGCTGCATCTGCACACGCACGGTGATGTAGGCACCGAGCGCCACCATCCCGACGGTCACCGCGACCGCGATCGTGGTCAGCAGGGCGACCCGGCTGGCCAGGCTCCGGCGATAGTGCCAGCCGGGAGCCTCGTCCTTCATCGTGCCGTCCTCACGTCGTGGAGTCCTTGAGGACATAGCCGACGCCTCGCACGGTGTGCAGCAGGCGGGGCTCTCCCTCGGCCTCGGTCTTGCGGCGCAGGTAGCCGACGTAGACCTCCAGCGAGTTGGCGCTGGTGGGGAAGTCGTAGCCCCACACTTCCTCCAGGATGAACGAGCGCTCGAGCACCCGGCGCGGACGCCGCAGGAACATCTCCAGCAGGGAGAACTCGGTCCGGGTCAGCTCGATCTTCCGCTTGCCGCGGATCACCTCGCGGCTGGCCAGGTCCAGGCTCAGGTCGGAGAACGAGAGCACCTCGTCGCCGGCGTCCTCGTGCGGCACCACCCGGCGCAGCAGTGCTCGCAGCCGGGCGAGCAGCTCCTGCAGCGCGAACGGCTTGGTCAGATAGTCGTCGGCACCCGCGTCCAGGCCGTCGACCCGGTCGCCGACCGCGTCGCGGGCGGTGAGCACGAGGATGGGTACGTCGTTGCCCGCGGCTCTCAGCGCCTTCGTCGTCTCGATCCCGTCCAGGCGCGGCATCATCACGTCCATCACCACGGCGTCGGGACGGACGCTGCCGATTCCGGCCAGCGCCTCGGCGCCGTCGGAGGCCATCGAGACCTGGAAGCCGTTGAACTCGAGCGAGCGGCGCAGCGACTCACGCACGGCCCGGTCGTCGTCGACGATCAGGACGTGGGGCTTGCCGGCAGCGGTGTTCACGGGACCACTGTGCCAAAGAGTCCTGAGTCGCTGCTGAGAATCGCCACGGGTGGGTGCAGCAGGTCGCGGTCGGGGCGGCAGAATGGGGCGCCATGAGGGAAGACTGGATGCGTCTGTGTGCGCTGCTGCACGACGACGCCGAGGTGCAGGGCGGTGTTGCTCGTGCGCTCGGGTCGACCGGTGAGGCGGCCGGGGATGTGGACCCCTGGCTGGTGCTGATCGATGAGCTCGACCAGTCCGGCGCGCTGGCCTATCTGGACCAGGCCGACAGCGGCTGGGAGCTGTACGACGTCCTCGGTGCCCTGCCGCTCCTGCGTGAGAGCGGCATCCGACTGGATGCCCTCCAGGACGTCGACACGCTCGAGCCCGCCATCGCGCGGGCCAACGAGGTGCTGGCCGAGCACGGGCTCGGCGTGGTCCACCTCGACGAAGACTCCGAGGACTATCCGCTGGTCGTGGTGAAGAAGGGCGACGTCGCGGAGATCGTCGCGATCACCGGCCGGCTGGAGCGCACGGTGACGGTGTACGCCGGCGCCGCTCAGTAGCGACCGGCGATGCTGGCCGCGCGGGCTCCGTAGCCCCCGCCGAACATGCAGGCGTGCACCAGCAGCGGGAAGAGCTGGTGGATGCCGAGGCGGTCCTCCCAGCCCTCGACCAGGGGAGCGGCCTCGTCATAGGCGTCGAGAGCGCGCTGCAGGTGCGGCATACCGAAGAGCGTGAGCATCGCGATGTCGACCTCGCGATGACCGGCATGGGCCGCCGGGTCGACGACGTGCACGACGCCGTCACTGCCCCACAGGACGTTGCCGTTCCACAGGTCGCCGTGCAGGCGTGCCGGGTCCTCGGTGGGGACGAGGTCGGAGAGCCGGCCGATGATCTGCTCGACCACCGCGCTGTCCTGAGGACTGATCGCACCGCGGTCGCGGGCGACCTTGAGATAGGGGAGCACCCGCTGGGTGGCAAAGAACTCGGGCCAGCTCGTCGAGGGGGTGTTGCGCATCGGCAGGCGCCCGATGTAGCCGTCGTGCTCGAAGCCGAACTGCTTGGTGCCCTGCACCTGGACCTCGCTGGTGTGGGTCCGGGCGAGTGCCCGGCCGAACTCGGCAGCGGCGTCGGGCACCTGCTTGCCGGTCTCGATCCACGGGATGATCAGGCAGTCCTCGTCGACGGCGAGCACCGCGGGCGCGGACACGCCGTCGACCTCGGCGAGCCAGCGCAGGCCGCGGGCCTCCGCGGTGAAGAAGCCGGGCGGCGGGTGCAGGTGGGTCTTCATCAGCGCCGACGTGCCGTCGGAGAGCTTGAGCCGGGTGGCCGTGCAGATGTCGCCGCCGGCGACCGGGGCGGTCGCGACGACGGGCGAGGAGAGCAGCTCCTCGGCCTTGCGGGCCACCGAGACGTTGCGGGTCACCGACGCCCTCCCGAGTGGGTGGGAACATCCGCAGGACCTTGGCCGGACACATGGGTGGCGATCGCCGCGGCGGTGCGCTCGACAGTGGCGAGCACGTCGCGGAAGCCCTCGTCCCCGCCGTCGTAGGGATCCGGCACGTCGCCGTCGCCGGGAGCCGGGTCGAAGTCCCGGAACCGCTTCAGCCGCTCCTTCGGCACCCCGAGCGCCAGCAGGTCGGCGTGGTTGGCCGAGTCCATCGCCAGGACCAGGTCGTACGCCGTCGCCTCGGCGTCGGTGAAGTGGCTCGCCCGGTGCCGCGTGGCGTCGTACCCGGCAGTGGTCAGCGTCGCGGCAGCGCGGGAGTCCATCGGCTTCCCGACGTGCCAGTCGCCGGTGCCGAAGCTGTCCACGACCACGTCGAGGCCGGCCTCGCGCAGGCGGTCGGTGAGGATCACGTCGGCCATCGGCGAGCGGCAGATGTTGCCGAGGCAGACGATGGCGATGCGTCGGACCGCAGGTGTGGTGGCCATCAGTCGTCGTCCAGCACCGCGCGGACCAGGCTGCCCACGATCGAGATGATGATCGAGCCGAACAGGGCGTTCCAGAAGCCGTCGACCTCGAAGCCGATCTCGAGCTCGCCCGCGATCCAGCCGGTGAGCATCAGCATCAGGGCGTTGACCACGAGCAGGAAGAGGCCGATGGTCACGATGATCACCGGCAACGACAAGAACTTGACCACTGGCGCGACGAACGAGCTCACCACGCACATGATCAGCGCGACCAGGCCGAGCGGAAGCAGTTGGTCCTGCCAGGTGTCGCCCTCGAGGGTGATGCCGTCCAGCAGCCACACCGCGACAGCGAGTGCGGCAGCGTTCGAGATGACCCAGACGATGAACTTCACGGCTTCAGGGTACTCAAGCGGCGGTTGCTGGGGGCGGACTCGCTAATCTCATCCACCATGGTCGAGTTCGGAGGCACCGGGGTGATGGTGCTCGGCGCCTTCGCGTCGGGCGTCGTGTTCCTGCTGCTCGCCCTGGTCCTGCTCAAGCCGCTCGGCTGGGTCTCGGCGTTCTCGATCGCCGGCCTGCTGTGGGCGATCACCGGGATCGCGCTGCTCACCCTGGTCCCGGTCGCCGCCCATACCGGCTATGTCCCTGCCCAGACCCGGATGGCCACCTGTTCGTGGGACGTCGGGGGCCCGGCGCCGGACGGGTTCTGGATCTTCCAGTCCGGGCAACGCACCCTGAACACCGTGCTCTTCGTCCCGGCCGGGGCACTGCTGGTGCTCTCCGTCGCGCGCTGGCGGGCCGGGTGGATGCTGACCCCGATCGGGCTCGCACTGCTGGCGGCCTACTCCGCCGGGATCGAGAGGGCACAGCTCGAGCTCGCCCGGATCGACCGGGCCTGCGACGTCACCGACTTCGTGGACAACGTGACCGGCGCGGCGATCGGGGTCGTGATCGGACTGCTGCTGATCGTCGTGTTCCGACCGTGGCGGCACAAGCACCGCAAGCGGCAGGACCGCGGTGTCCTAACCTGACCGCATGACCGGACAGTCCTCCCGCATCCCCCAGCCCAGGGCCAACATCGGCGCCATCCCTGCCTATGTCCCCGGCAAGCCGCCCGTCGCCCGCGAGGGACTGACGACCTACAAGCTGAGCTCCAACGAGAACCCCTACCCGCCGCTCCCGGGCGTGGTCGAGGCGGTCTCCGAGGTGGTGTCGCGGATGAATCGCTATCCGGACATGGGCAACGTCGACCTGTTCGCGGCCCTGGCCACGCGGCTCGACGTGCCGGTCGAGGACCTCACCCTGGCCACCGGCTCGGTCGGTCTGATCTATCAGGTGCTGCAGGCGTTCTGCGACCCCGCCGACGAGGTGGTCCACGCTTGGCGTTCCTTCGAGGCCTACCCGATCGCGGTCACCGCGGCGGCGGCCACCTCGGTCCGGGTGCCGGTGACGGCGACCGGCGAGCACGACCTCGAGGCGATGCTCGCCGCGATCACGGAGCGCACCAAGGTGGTGATGGTCTGCACCCCGAACAACCCGACCGGGCCGGCCGTCTCCCACTCCGCGCTGGTCGCGTTCCTGGACCGGGTGCCCTCCCACGTGCTGGTGGTCGTGGACGAGGCGTATGTCGAGTTCGTCCGCATGGACGACGCCGTGGACGGGATCGCGCTCTATCGCACCTATCCCAACGTGGTGCTCACCCGCACCTTCTCCAAGGCCTACGGCCTGGCCAACTTCCGGGTCGGGTACGCCGTCGCCCAGGAGCCGACGGCCACCGCGCTGCGGGCGGTCTCGCTGCCCTTCGGTGTCTCGGGTGTCGCCCAGGCCGCCGCGATCGCCTCCCTCGATGCCGAGGCGGAGCTCCTCGAGCGGGTCGAGGAGCTGGTGGCCGAGCGTGCCCGCGTCGTGGCCGGGCTGAGCGAGGTGGGTTGGGACGTGCCCGATGCGCAGGGCAACTTCGTCTGGTTCGAGCTGGGTGAGCGGACGACCGCCTTCGCCGAGGCAGCCGACGCCGCCGGGATCGTCGTACGCCCCTTTGCCGGTGAGGGTGTGCGCGCCAGCATCGGTGAGGTGGAGGCCAACGACAGGCTGATCGCGGTGGCTGCGGTCTTCGATCGGTGAAGTGGGGGGTGGGTCAACCGCTGAGGTTGGCTCCAATGTTCGCGGTGACGTGAAAGCATGTCCCCATGAGCAATCCGCCTGCCGGGTGGTACCCGGACGCCAACGGTGACTCCCGCTACTGGGACGGCAACGCCTGGACCGAGCAGACCCAGCCTGCGGGCGAGGCGGTGGACCTGGCCCAGTCCGACCAGGGCCAGCCCGGCCAATCCCAGTCCGGCCAGTCGGCGTACGGCCAGCAGCAGTCCTGGCAGGGTGCCCAGCAACAGGGTGCCCAGCAGCCTTGGCAGGGTGGACAGCAGCAGTCCTGGCAGGGCGGCCCGGCCGCTCCCCACGGGCAGCAGCCCTGGCAGTCCGGTCAGGGTGCTGCGAAGAAGTCCAAGACCCCGCTGATCATCGGGGCCATCGTGGCCGTGCTCCTGCTGGTCATCGCTGGCGTGGTGGCCGCGTTCCTCATCGCCGGCGGCGACGATGAGGACAAGTCTGCCGACGACGACAAGTCGTCCCAGTCCAGCGAGCCGACCGACGGGCCGACCTCGGGTGACCCCACGGACCAGCCGACCGACTCCCAGACCAGCACCGCACCCGGTGGCGACGCCGGACCAGCGGTCGCGGCGGTCACCGGCTACCTCGACGCGGTCACCCGGCAGGATTGCCCGACGATGAAGAGCCACGTCACCGGTGCGGCCGAGGCCGCAATCCCCGAGTGCGACGGCTTCACCCCGAACCCCGGCTACTCGGCTGAGTACGAGATCACCGACAGTCGGATGGTCGGCGAGAAGGCCGAGGTGGACACCACCGAGTCGTTCACGATCGACGGCGGCACCCCGAAGACCGGCAACTGCACCTATTCGGTGATCCAGGAATCCGGCACCTGGCTGGTCGAGGGAGCGCGCTGCTCATGACCGAGGACAACACCCCGACCTATGTCAGCAAGGGGCAGGAGTTCGCCCGGGACATGAACTACATCCCGGACCGGATCCTGGCCTCGGAGTCCTCGCTCGACCCGCTCGACGACCGGTTCCCGAGCGGGTCCAAGGACAGCCCCCGCGACGTGCAGGTGTGGCCCGTCGAGCCCGGCCGCTATCGGCTGGTCGCGGCGAAGGCCTGCCCGTGGGCGAACCGCGCGATCATCGTGCGCAACCTGCTCGGTCTCGAGGACGTGATCTCGATCGGGATGCCCGGGCCCACGCACGACAAGCGCAGCTGGACCTTCGACCTCGACCCGGGCGGCGTCGACCCGGTGCTCGGCTTCGAGCGCCTGCAGCAGGCCTACTTCGCCCGGTTCCCCGACTACCCGCGTGGGATCACGGTGCCGGCGATGGTCGACGTACCGACCAAGGGCGTGGTCACCAACGACTTCCCGCAGATCACCCACGACCTCTTCTTCGAGTGGCGTGACCACCACCGCCCCGATGCCCCGAACCTCTGGCCCGACGACCTCCGCGAGGAGATGGAGTCGGTGATGCAGCGGGTGTTCACCGAGGTGAACAACGGTGTCTACCGGTGCGGTTTTGCCGGTTCGCAGGAGGCCTACGAGGCGGGCTACGACCGGCTCTGGACGGCGATGGACTGGCTCGAGGAACGGCTCACCGACCGTCGCTACCTGATGGGCGACGCGATCACCGAGGCCGACGTGCGCCTGTTCACCACGCTGGCCAGGTTCGATCCGGTCTATCACGGGCACTTCAAGTGCAACCGGAACAAGCTCACCGAGATGCCGGCCCTGTGGGGCTATGCGCGTGACCTGTTCCAGACGCCCGGGTTCGGCGAGACGATCGACTTCGACCAGATCAAGGCGCACTACTACGTCGTGCACACAGACGTGAACCCCTCAGGGATCATCCCGAAGGGGCCCTCGCTGGAGGAGTGGCACTCGGCGCACGGCCGCGGGTGAACCGCTGAGGCTCAGCTCCGACGCAGCAGGAACGGCAGACCCAGGCGACGTACGCCGGGCCCGTCGGTGAACGTCATGCCCAGCAGGGTGTCGGCGTCCAGGACCCGCACCTCGTCACGAATCCAGCGCCACGGACGCGGGGCGTCGGCGGCATAGGAGACGACCGCGACCGGGCGCCGGTCGGCCCAGGAGGCATCCTCGCCAAGGCGCATCGGCAGTGTCTCTTCGAGACCGCCGCCGGTCGTGTGGATGAGGTTGATCCCGGTGTTGCCGGTGAACTTCTTGCCGAACCACCGCGGGAGTCCGATCAGGCCGAGGCCGCGCGGAGCCACGGTGCGTAACGGGGCCAGGAAGGACGCTTCCCAGCGGCCCTCGAGGCTCGCAAGGTCCGGCGCGGGCAGGCTCGACCAGGCACGGCGGGCCTGCAGAACGGTGGTGGGTGCGGTGGTCATCGGGTCTCCGGGACGGGTCGGGCGGAAATGTGGATTGCGGGCTCGGCGTTGGGAGGCGGCGGCACCAGCCGGGCCGCTCGTTCGGCCATCGCGGTGATGGTGAGCGACGGGTTCACGCCCAGGTTGGCGGGGATGACGCTGCCGTCGACGACATAGAGGCCCGGGTGCCCGAAGACCTCGTGGTTGATGTCGACCACGCCGGTCTCGGCGTCGGCACCCATCACGGCACCGCCGAGCACGTGCGCGGTCACCGACAGGCCGCCGACGGACTCGCCGAGCAGGTTCATCGCTCGGCCCCCGGTGACCTCGGCCATCGTGCGTGCGGTGGCCGAGGCGCTCGC
>DATCYH010000312.1:0-4093 GCA_036570405.1 Nocardioides sp. | reverse complement strand
TGATCCTCGCCCAGCGCGGCTTCCAGGCCAGCTCGCGAGTGATCACCACGTCGGACTCGGTGCTCGAGGAGCTCGTCAACATCAAGCGCTGATCCGTTCCCCGGGAGGGAGCGGTCCCCGGCAGTCCACGTAGCTGCCGGGGATCGGTGCGTTTCGGGGGGGTGCTGCATAACTGATGGGTTGGTCGCTCGGGTGCTGCCTAACTGATGGGTTGGACAGCCCCTGCCGCGAAACTGATGCATTGGTCGCTCAGGTGCTGCCTAACTGATGGGTTAGACAGCCCCTGCCGCGTAACTGATGCATTGGTCGCTCCAAAGGGCCTCTGGGAGCTCCCAGCCCATCAGTTAGTCCGGGGCCCGCTCCCAACCCATCAGTTAGCCACTCGCACCGATGTCTCAGGTCGGGCAGTGACCGGCCGATCAGACATCTCGCAGGGCCATGGACGGCCCGGCATGACACACAGCACAAGGACGGTGCGCCATGATTTCGCTGACCCGACTCTCGGGTTCGAAGTTCGTCTTGAACTCGGACCTGATCGAGCGCGTCGACGCGACCCCCGACTCGGTGGTGACCCTGGTCGACGGCAAGAAGTACGTCGTCTCCGAGCGGCCCGACGAGATCGTCCACCTCGTCCGTGCCCACCGCGCCTGGATCATCGCTCTCAGCGCCGTCGTCCCCGCGGACGAGCGGGACGTCACCACTGCGAGCGCGTACGACGAGCCCCGCCTTGCCCCCGTCTCCACGCTGCCCACGCAGCGCGAGCACCGCAACAGGGAGGCGTGATGGATCCGGCAACCGGGATCGGGATGGCTCTGGCCTTCGCGTTCATCGTGATCGCCAACGTGCTCGAGGGTGGGAACCCGATGCACATGCTGATGCTCCCCCCGATGCTGTTGGTCTTCGGTGGCACCATCGGCGTCACCATCGCCGGCGGCACGATGGCGGACGCCAAGAATGCGGTGAAGTCGATCCAGCGCGCATTCACCGGCAAGGGCGAGACCGGCGGCGACATCGTGCCGACCATAGTCGGCCTGGCCGACACCGCCCGCAAGGAAGGACTGCTGGCCCTCGAGGACAAGCTGCGCACCATCGACGACCCGTTCCTGGTCAAGGGCGTCACGATGGCTGTCGACGGCACCGACCAGGAGGAGCTGCGTGACATCCTCGAGGCCGAGGTGCACGCGAAGCGGGTACGGGACAAGCAGTCCGCAAAGTTCTTCACCGATGCCGGCGGCTATGCCCCGACGATCGGGATCGTCGGGACGGTGCTGAGCCTGGTCCACGTGCTCGGCAACCTGTCCAAGCCCGATGAGCTCGGCCACATGATCGCCGCGGCCTTCCTCGCCACGCTGTGGGGAGTGCTCTCGGCCAACGCCATGTGGCTCCCGATCGCTGCGCGCCTGAAGCGTCTCAGCGAGCTCGAGGTCAGCCGGATGGAGGTCATCATCGAGGGCGTCTGCGCGATCCAGTCGGGCTCGAACCCGAGGATCGTGGCCCAGAAGCTGCGCTCGTTGCTGCCCGACGACGGCGTCGAGGCGGCGTGAGATGGCACGCAAGCGGCGGGTGATCGAGGAGGAGCACGAGAACCACGAACGGTGGCTCGTCTCCTACGCCGACATGATCACCGTGCTGATGGCCCTGTTCATCGTGCTCTTCGCGATGAGCCAGGTCGACGACACGAAGTATCAGGAGCTCAAGGAGTCCCTGCGTTCCGGCTTCGGTCAGAGCGGGGCGATGATGCACGAGAAGGCATCGGTCCTCGACGGGCAGGGCAGCACTGCGCTCGACCCGATCGTCCCCGACGACGACCTGTCCCAGCTCTCCCCCGAGCAGGTGAAGCTGGTCGACAGGGCCGTCACCCGCAAGGAGACCCTGGCCCAACAGCGACGCGCTGCCGACGCGGAGAACGAGGCGGACCGATTCGAGGAGGTGCTCGCGCGCCTTCGGACGGCGCTGGCCGCACACAACCTCGAGGACGACGTACGTGCCACGATCGACGACCGCGGCCTCGTGGTCAGCATGGTCTCGCGGCACGTCGTCTTCCACTCCGACCTGGCCACCCTCACCCGGCGCGGCCAGCTGGTGATCGACACGCTCAGCCCCGTCCTGGCCGACCTGCCCGACGCACTCCAGATCGACGGCCACACCAACCAGGCCCGGGGCAAGCCCAAGCACTACGCCTCGGACTGGGACCTCGCCTCGGCGCGCGCCATCACCGTGCTGCGTCGACTCAGCGAGCAGGGCGGGATCAGCGCTGAGCGCCTCTCGGCCACGTCATACGGCATGGAGCGCCCGCTCATCGACCCCAAGAAGTCCGGATCGCAGCAGGTCAACAAGCGCGTCGACATCGTTGTGCTGACCTCATTGCCGCCGGAGTCACGCGAGTTGCTGTCCGAGCACGGCTTCGGCGCGGCGCAGGCATCAGGAGAGAACGCAGGAGAGAGCTCATGACGATGACCGCACTTCCCACCGACAAGAAATCGGACGGGGAAGCCGACGAGACGCCGAAGTCCAGCAAGAAGAAGACGCTGATCATCGCGCTGGTCGTCCTGCTCGCGCTCGGCGGCGGCGCCTGGCAGTTCTTCCTCAAGCCCGCCCCGAGTGAGCCGGCGCCCGGTGAGGTGCTGCCGCTGACCGCGATCCAGGTGAACCTGGCCGGCGGCCACTACCTGCGTATTGGGCTGGCGTTGCAGCTGGTCGAGGGGGCCGAGGAGGCCGACGGCAGCAAGGCCCTGGATGCCGCGATCGAGATCTTCAGCGGGCAGAAGGTCAGCACCGTGACCGACCCCGAGGAGCGCGACAAGCTCAAGGACGAGCTCACCGAAGCGGTCCGCGAGGCCTATCACGAGGAAGTGCTGGAGGTCTACTACACCGACTTCGTCACCCAGTAGGACGGTCCGTACCACCCGAACGGGTGGGTGACGACCTGGCCCGGATGACCCATGCGGTCACCCGGTGGGTCGGCTTTTCGCGCCTGGGCGGGGATCGCCTCAGGTCGATCGAGGCTGCGCCGATGCATCCTTCGTGAATCCGACCGCCACCGCTGCCGCTCCTGACCAGGGCGCCGGTCGAGCGCGCCGGCGCGCCCGGAGCACGGAGCCGGTCCCCTATGACTTCCGGCGACCCATCCAGCTCTCCCGCGAGCACTCCCGGATCCTGCAGCTCGGGTTCGACTCCTTCGCCCGCCAGGCGACGACCTTGTTCACCTCGTCGCTGCGCACCGTGTGCGAGGTCAGTCTCCGCTCCATCGACCAGCGGACGTACGCCGAATACATCGACTCCCTCGAGCCGACGACGTACATGACGATGCTCTCCGTCGACCCGATGCCCGGTGTCGGCGTGATCGAGCTGTCCCTGCTCGCCTCGATGTCCTGCGTGGACCACATGCTCGGCGGACCCGGCACCGAGCTTCAGCCGGTGCGGCCGCTCTCCGACATCGAGGGCACCATCATCAACGGCCTGGTCGACCGACTCCTCGGCGAGATGCGCTATGCCTTGGCCGGCATCGTCGCGCTCGACCCGAAGGTGATCGGCAAGGAGTACAGCCCGCAGTTCGCCCAGGTCGCCGGTGCCGCCGATGTCATGGTGGTGACCGAGTTCCGCCTGAAGATCGGCGAGCGCTCCCACCGGCTCACCGTCTGCCTGCCCTTCGGCGGCCTGCTCCCGCACCTGAGTCAGGCGGCGGCGCCCTCGCCGGCCTCGGACCGCGAGCGGGCCCAACGCGCCCAGGCTGCCCAGCTGCTGCGCAACCGCTTCGACGAGGTGCCGGTCGAGGTCTCGGTGCGCCTGCGCAGCACCGAGTTGGCTCCCGACCAGCTCACCACTCTCACCGCCGGGGACGTGGTCCGGCTGACCCACCCGTCATCCGCCCCGATCGACGTGACCGTCGACGCAGAAGTCTTCGCCCACGCCACCATCGGCGCCCGCGGCACGCGCATGGCTGCGCTGATCGTCGCCACCCCCCAGGAGGAATCATGATCGGATCCGAACTCGCCCAGCAGGTGGCCGGCGATGTTGCTGCCGTCCTGCCGTCGGCGGTCCCGCTGGCCGCTTCGGTCCCCCAGCCCGGCAACGAGCACGTCGCTGCCGCCTT
>DATCYH010000311.1:0-2529 GCA_036570405.1 Nocardioides sp. | reverse complement strand
GGACTTTGCGCTCCAGCATTTCGCGCGCAACGGATTGATGCTGCCGGCGTGCGAGCCGGCCGCGCTGCGTCCGGGGCACCGCGCTTGCCGGGGACGGTGACCGGGATGATCTCGTCCTTGAAGTGGCCGGCCTCGTTGGCCCGCTTCCAGTTCTGCTGCGAACGGAAGGCGAGCTCGTCCTGCGCCTCGCGGGTGATGTCGTACTGCCGGCGCACGTTCTCGGCCGTCTCGATCATCCCGCCGGGGACCGGGTGGTTCTTGCCGCCGGCGGTGATCCGCCCGCGGGCCAGGCGCGACATCATCTCGACTCCGTCGCCCTTGATGCCCTGGCGCAGGCCGAGGGCGTAGTGCTCGGCCTGCGACATGGACTCGGCGCCGCCGGCCACGATGAGGGTGGCCGCGCCGACCGAGATCTGGGCGGCGGCGTTGAGGACGGCCTGGAGGCCGGAGCCGCAGCGGCGATCGATCTGCATGCCGGGCACGCCCGTGCCCAGGCCGGCGTCGAGGGCGGCGATCCGGCCCAGCGCGGGTGCTTCGCCGTTGGGGTAGCACTGGCCGAGGATGACGTCGTCGACGTCTCCCTCGCTGAGTCCGGTGCGGGTGACCAGCTCGCTCAGCACGGTGGCGGCGAGGTCGGTGACGGTGGTGTTGGCGAAGACACCACCGAAGGCGCCGACCGGTGTGCGGATCGGCTCGCAGATGACGATGTCAGTGCCACGTGTGGGGCGGGAGACTGGAGGCATGTCTTCAATGTAGGAAGGGACACACGGAACTTCCATAGGTCGAAGATATCCATTGTGCGTTGACTCATATGATGGGGATATGGAACTGCGTCACCTGCGCTACTTCGTGGCGGTCGCCGAGGAGCTCCACTTCGGCCGGGCCGCCCAGCGACTGCACATGGCCCAACCGCCGCTGTCCCAGCAGATCCGGCAGCTCGAGGCGGAGCTCGGGGTCGCCCTGTTCACCCGCACCACCAGGCAGGTCACGTTGACGCCGGCCGGTGCCCGCTACCTCGAGCGCGCCCGCGCAGTCCTCGCCTCGGTCGCCCAGGCCGGGGAGGAGGCAGCGCGCGTCGCCACCGGCGAGGTGGGCCGGGTGTCCATCGGCTTCATCGGATCGGCGACCTACTCGCTGCTGCCCGCCCTGGCGCGCGACCTGCGCGCGGGGCTGCCCGAGATCGAGATCGAGGTCAAGGGCGAGATGCTCACCCCGGACCAGGTGGTCGCGCTCCACGACGGGGTGATCGACCTGGCCCTGATGCGGACCCCCGTCCCGGACGAGGACATCGAGGTGTACGTCGTACGCCGTGAGCCCCTGGTCGTCGCCCTGCCCAGCCAGCATCCGCTGGCCCAGTCGGAGACGGTGGCCGTCAAGGATCTCGCCCGCGAGCCCTTCATCACCTATCCCTCCGAGCACCGCTCGGTCCTGCACGACGCCGTGCTCACCCTGTGCCAGCGCTCGGGATTCACCCCGCGACGGGCGGTGCAGGTCGCGGAGACCTCGACACTGGTGGTCTTCGTAGCCGCGGGGATGGGGGTTGCGATCGTCCCGGAATCGGTGACCGCGCTGCAGCTGGAGGGCGTCAGCTTCCGGCCGCTCTCGGACAAGGTGACCGTCGAGCTGGCGATCGGCTGGCACCCGGATCGACGTACGCCGTCCGTGGACCGGGTGCTCGAGCAGCTGCTGGCCTCGCTGGGTGAGCCGGAGGCGGACGCCCAGTCCTGAGCGCGGCGTCAGCTGAAGGTGTTGCGGCGGCCCAGCGCCAGCACTCGCGGTCGGTCTCCGAGGACGTGCAGGTCGGCGCCGATCGCGACAGCAGTCTCCAGCAGCAGCGGGACCACGTCGTTGACCAGGTCCTCGGTGGTGTGCCGCGCGCGTGAGGTCGAGTAGGCGATCGCCGCCACCACGGCGCCCTTGGCGTCCCTGATCGGGGCGGCCGCCGAGATGAACCCGTCCTCGAGCTCGCTGTCGACGATCGCGAAGCCGTCGACGCGGGTCTTGTGCAGGGCATCGCGGAAGGTGATCGGATCGGTGATGGTCCGACTGGTCAGGGCGGGCAGACCGCCCTCGTCGATGATCCGCTCGACGACGTAGGGGCCACCCCAGGCGGCCAGGACACGTCCCATCGAGGTGGCGTGGGCCGGCAGTCGGGTGCCGATGTCGACGTTGAGGCTCAGCACGCGGCGGGCGTGCACGCGTGCCACGTAGATGACGTCGGCGCCGTCGAGCTGTGCCAGCGAGGCGGACTCCCCCGTGCGCTCGGTCAGCCGCAGCAGGTGGGGCTGGGTGACCTCGATGATGCTGTTTGTGCGGCGAAGTGCTGGCCGATGGTGAGCACGCGCGGAGAGAGCGTCCACCGCTGGCCGTCGGCTCGGACGTAGCCGAGGTTCTGCAGGGTCAGCAGGATCCGGCGTACGGCGGGACGTGAGAGGCCGGTCCGCTCTGCGACCTCGGAGGCCGTGGGTGAGGGCGACTCCTCGTCGAAGGCTCCCAGAAGGGCACCAAGGGCTCGATCCTCGGGCCCTA
>DATCYH010000310.1:0-5589 GCA_036570405.1 Nocardioides sp. | reverse complement strand
TCGGTGGCCACGTAGTGGTCGAACGAGACGACGGCCGAGACGCCGTCGGGCACCTCGATCTCGGGGCTGATCAGCGAGTTGGCACTGGAGATGTCATCGCTGCCCGGCACGCAGTCACCCTCGATCGGGTCGGGGCCGAAGGCCACGCCACCCTCGTGGTCCGGCGCCTGGTTCGAGGGCTCCCAGGCGAAGCCGCGCTGGGCGCCCTCGGCCAGTTCCTCGGTCTGGGTCCAGTCGCCCAAGCCCTCGTCGAAGGTCTCGTCGAAGACGCTGGTGGTCTTGAAGCCCTCACCACATGCGCTGCCGGCCTCGTCGGGCAGCAGCGGTTCGAACTCGCACTGCACCGGCTCGGTGCGGAGCTCGACGGCCTTGATCATCGCCGCGACCTGCGCGCAGTCATCGGTGCTGATCTTCTCGGTGGCGCTCTGGGCGTCGTTCTCGCTGGTGCTGAGCTCGGTCAGCCGCTTGTCGGTCAGGTCGACGCACGAGGCCTCGAGCGAGTCGGCGTGGTCCACGAAGTTGCTGACCGGCGTCTGGTACTCGTTCATCGCCTTGAAGTAGATGTGCGCGGCCTTGGTGAGGCCGATCCCCTTCACGGTGGTGCCGTTGTAGGTGCCCCCGTCGACGAGCAGTGCATAGCCGTGGTTCGGCACACCGGAGTTGCTGTGCACGCCACCGTTGTCGTCGGTGGAGCACTTGTACTCGGCGTCGGTGACCTTGCCCGGGTCGCCGTAGCAGGTGGGGGTCCACATGTCGCGGATCGCGCCACCGAACGCCTCGGACTTCTCACCCATCAGCCAGCGGTACGACGGGGCACGGTCGCCGCCGGCGTCCTTCATGGTGATGTTGACCGTGTCGCCGCCGGCGATCGCGGTGCGGATCGCCTCACGGTCGGTCAGGCCGATCGAGACCGTGGCCGGCAGGGTGTCATCCGTGCCGGACATGCCCAGCGCGGCGTCATCGTTGTTGCCGATGATCAGCGCGGCAGCACCTTCGGCCTTGGCGACCTCGGCCTTCTGGGTGAAGGCGCACGTGCCACGGTCGACCAGGACGACCTTGCCGGTGACGTCCTCGTTGTACGGCGAGCACCCGTTGGTGGCCGTGTCGCCGTCCCCGACCGCGTCGGTCGGCACCGCGACGTCACCGGTGATGCCGGTCGCGTCGAGCTGGGCGCCGAACGAGGCGCCGCCGGTGAGGCAGTCGCGAGCGATCGAGCTCGGGCTGTTGATGGTCAACAGCGGCGTCGCGGGGGAGTAGGACGAGCAGGCGTCGACCGCGCGCGGGGTGGTCAGGTCGCCCTCACCCTCATCGAGGCGTCCGTTGATCAGGTCGATGGTCTCGCCCCAGATGTCGGAGTAGGACTCGTTGAGGGCGCCGGCCTGCCACTGGTAGATCAGACCCTGGGTGTATTCGGTGTAGGCGTGACCCCACTCGTGGGCGACCACGTCGTCGGAGCTGACGCCGTCGCAGTAGTTGGTGCTCTGCCCGTTCCAGTTGGCGTTCGGGCACGAGATGGCCGGGTCGTTGTTGATGGTGTACATCGTGGCGCCCTTGCCGTCGAACGAGTCACGTCCGAAGGCGTTCTGGAAGAACCAGTAGGACTCGCCGGTGGAGCGGACCATGCTCTCCTGGTCCTCGTTCAGGGTGCCGGGCAGCGCATCGCCCTCCTCCCAGACCTTGGTCAGCTTCCGGTTGGCGTCTGCCTCGTAGAGGACCCGGTCGAGTGCGTCGTGGATCATCGAGTAGCGGTTCACCGGCTTGCCGTGGTCGGCGGAGATGAACACGATGTCGCGCACGTTCTTCTCGTTGGTGACCTCGACGCGATAGACCAAGAGGTTCTCGCCCTCGGAGCCGTTGACCAGGCCCGTGCGATAGACCATCAGCTCGGTGCTGGCCGCCTTGATGCCCTTCGTGTCGCCCTTGGCGCCCTCGTGGCTCGGCGGGTTCGCCCGCACCGCCCGGATCGCGTTCGCGGCGGCTTCCTTCTTCGTGATCCTCGGGGTGACGGAGAGCTTGAGGTCCGGGACGGTCTCACCGTTGACGCTGGTCAGGTCGCCGTCGGCGTCGACGTGCGCGCGGACCAGGCTGCCGAAGACCGGGACACCCTTGTATTCCTGGACGTAGTTGACCGTCGATCCGCTGACGCCCTTGGTCACGCTGTCGCGCACCAGCTGCCCGCGCGGAGCGCCGAAGGCGGGGGCGAACTCATCGAGATAGGCGTCAGCCTTGGCGGTGGCCCCGCCGGAGTTGCCCGGCATCAGGTCGCCGCCACGGCCGGCGCGGATGAAGCCGACCTTGCCGGTCGCCTTCTCCTTGCGGATGGTCGTTGACCCGTCGGCCTGGCTGCGCATTGCCTGGATCTTCGTCGTTGTGTCGTCCTTTGCCACTGCCGGCGCGGACGCGAGTGTGGGTATGGCTGCGAGGCCAGCTCCCACAACGGTCAGGGCGATGCCCTGCCTGAGGAACTTCACGATGGTGCCCTCCAGAATCTTTCCGAGATGTCATGGCGGGGGTGTGCACATGACTTGGGTCACATTAGGGAGAACGCCCGCGCTGGTCCAGACCTGACGCAAGCCTTTCGGATAACGGGTTGATCACCGAAAGATCTCGCATGCCCCTGCGACACGCATCCTGTTATCCCTGTGACTGGTGTGACGATCGCCTAGAGTCCTGAGCATGGCGACCCGTACGTCTTCCCCGCCGGGTTCGCGGAGCAAGAGCACGTCCAGGAGCAGTTCTTCCAAGAACGGCTCCGGGGCATCCTCGAGCACCCGACCCCGGAGTACAGGCAGCCAGGCCAAGCGAAAGTCGACGACGAAGCGCAAGCCCACAGGGGGCTCGCGCCCAGCGCCTCGAGCTGTTCGTTCTGGACCTGGACCGATCCTGCGCGTCTTCGTGGCCCTCGGCAGCGCGATCGCAGCCCTCTGGCTGGGCATCGCCCACGCCGTTGGCGCGACCGCGCGGTCGATCGGTCGCAGCGCGCGAGACATCAACCCCGAACAGCGCCGCGACGGCGTCGGCCTGGCCCTCTTCGGCCTGGCCCTGGTCGTCGCTGCCGCCGTGTGGTGGCAGTTGCCGGGCGGCGTGATGGACGCCTTCCGCACGATGATCGCCGGCTCGGTCGGCAAGCTGGCCTGGTTCGTCCCGCTGGTGCTCGTCTACGTCGGCTGGCGCAACCTGCGCGACCCCGAGCGCAACGGGCCGGTCGGTCGCCAGATCATCGGCTGGGCCGCCCTCTGCTTCGGCGTGCTCGGCATCGTGCACATCGCCAACGGCAGCCCCCGCCCGGTGATGGGCGACACCGAGCGCCTCCAGCAGGCCGGTGGAGCGATCGGCTACGTCGTCTCCAGCCTCCTGCTCGACCTGTTGCGCTCGCCGTACGTCGTGGTGCCGCTGCTGGCGCTGCTCGCCGTTTTCGGCGTGCTGATCGTCTCGGCGACGCCGGTCTACCAGATTCCCGCCCGGATGGCCCAGACACGTGACTGGCTGCTCGGACGCTCCGTACCCGAGACCGATGAGGAGAGTACCGAGCCGATCCGCGCCCGCCGCTCCCGCAAGGGTGCCGATGAGGAGGAGATCAACCCGAACCTCGGCGACCCCGCCTACGACAGCCCGGTGCTCGAGGACCGCGAGGTGAAGAAGCGGCGCCGCAAGAAGGACGCCCTCGACGTCGCCCAGGAGCTGGACGGCGAGGTCAGCCTCCCGGAGCCGCCGACCCCGGTCGTGCCCGACCCGATCCCGGCCGACGAGGTCAAGCCCGGCCTCGAGCCGCCCGCGCACGCACAGCTTCCGCAGCGGGTCGAGCAGCTCGCCCTCTCCGGCGACATCACCTACTCCCTGCCCCAGAGCGACGCGCTCAAGCCGGGCTCGGTGCACAAGGCCAAGTCGAAGGCCTCCGACGCAGTGGTCGACCGCCTGACCCAGGTGCTCGACGAGTTCGGCATCGACGCCCACGTGACCGGCTACACCCGCGGTCCGACGGTGACCCGCTATGAGGTCGAGCTGGGCCCCGGCATCAAGGTCGAGAAGGTCACGGCGCTGTCCAAGAACATCGCCTATGCCGTCGCCTCGGCCGATGTCCGGATCCTCAGCCCGATCCCGGGCAAGTCGGCGATCGGTGTCGAGATCCCCAACGTGGACAAGGAGATCGTCACCCTCGGTGACGTCCTGCGCTCCAACACCGCGCGCTCGGACCACCACCCGATGGTGGTCGGGCTCGGCAAGGACGTCGAGGGTGGATTCGTCGTCGCCAACCTGGCGAAGATGCCGCACCTCCTCGTCGCCGGTGCGACCGGTTCCGGAAAGTCCAGCTTCATCAACTCGATGATCACCTCGCTGCTGATGCGCTCGACCCCGGACGAGGTCCGGATGATCATGGTCGACCCCAAGCGGGTCGAGCTGAATGCCTATGAGGGCATCCCGCACCTGATCACGCCGATCATCACCAACCCCAAGAAGGCCGCCGAGGCCCTCCAGTGGGTTGTGCGCGAGATGGACATGCGCTACGACGACCTGGCCAACTTCGGCTTCCGTCACGTCGACGACTTCAACAAGGCAGTGCGTGCCGGCAAGGTCGAGCTTCCGGCCGGCAGCGAGCGCGAGCTAGCCCCCTACCCCTACCTGTGTGTCGTCGTCGATGAGCTGGCAGACCTGATGATGGTCGCTCCGCGCGACGTCGAGGACGCGATCGTCCGGATCACCCAGCTTGCCCGCGCTGCCGGGATCCACCTGATCCTGGCCACGCAACGCCCCAGTGTCGACGTCGTCACCGGCCTGATCAAGGCCAACGTCCCGTCCCGGCTCGCCTTCGCGACCTCGTCGCTGGGCGACAGCCGAGTCATCCTCGACCAGCCCGGCGCCGAGAAGCTGGTCGGACAGGGTGACGGGCTGTTCCTACCGATGGGTGCAAGCAAGGCCGTGCGTGTGCAGGGCTCCTGGGTGAGTGAGGCCGAGATCGCCGCGGTGGTCAAGCACGTCAAGGAACAGCTCGAGCCGACCTACCGCGAGGACGTCACGGCGCCGGCCCAGAGCAAGCGTGACCTCGACGACGACATCGGCGACGACCTCGACCTGGTGGTCCAGGCCGTCGAGCTCGTGGTGTCGACGCAGTTCGGGTCGACCTCGATGCTGCAGCGCAAGCTGCGCGTCGGCTTCGCCAAGGCCGGACGCCTGATGGACATCATGGAGAGCCGTGGTGTGGTGGGCCCCAGTGAGGGATCCAAGGCCCGCGACGTCCTGATCAAGCCGGACGAACTCGATTCAGTCATTGCGACCCTGCAGGGGGAGATGTGAGCGCACAGGAGTCCTACGACCTGGTCGGCGACGGTCGGGACGAGACCACGGGCAACGTGCTCGGCACCGCCCCCGAGATCATCGAGATCCGTCGCAACTCGGGGCTGGCCGGCCTGGTCGGCGTCGTGTCGTCCGCGGTGGCCATTGCCTGGCTGGGACGTGCCGTGCAGACCGGCTCCGTCCTCGACTGGACGCTGTTCGCCATCACCGGCGTGCTCGGCGCCGTCTGGCTGCACGCCCTGGTCGACGCCCGTACGCCGCTGCTCGTTGCGGACGGCCAGGGCGTCCGCCTGCGAC
>DATCYH010000309.1:0-7274 GCA_036570405.1 Nocardioides sp. | reverse complement strand
GCCGTGGCCGGGCAGCTCGCCGGCATCTTCCTCGGCGGGCTGCTCGCGCGCCGCCGGGGCTGAGCCCAACTTTGGGCCCAACTGCTGGGCCCTGCTGCTGGGTCCTACCGCTGGGCGCGGCGACTGGCCCGCGCACATTGGACTCCTGAGCACCTTCAGGAGTCCTGCGCACTCACGGTCTCAGCTCAGGGCTTCACGCTCAGGGCCTGCACCGGGCAGTCGGCCACCGCATCGACCAGGTCCTCGGTGGCCGGGACCCGCTCCGCGACCACCTGCGCCTTGCCGTCGACCAGGCGGAAGTGCTCAGGATCGATCATCGCGCAGGTCCCCGACCCCACACAGACTTCTGTGTCCACGTCGACGTGAACCTCGTTGTCGAGCTCGTTCATCTCGCCACTCCTTCCCGCCAGCCCTCGACGGACCGAATTTCACCGGCAGATCTTGTGCCGCCAGTCACAGTGGTGCAGAGTATAACCAGCCGATCGGTCGGCTACGCGATCAGATTCGGTCCGGCACCTCTGTGTGGCCGGACCACCCGACAAGGAGGCGCGCACATGGCGACCAAGCAGGGTCCGCAGTCAACTGCTCTCGATGACAGGGGCTTTCCCCGTTTCTGGGACGAGGAGCGGGAGACCTTGCCGCGCGAACAACGCGACGAGCTGATCCTGGGCCGGATGCAGCAGCAGCTCCAATACGTCTATGAGCAGCTGCCGTTCTACCGTCGCCACTACGACGCCCACGGGTTCCACCCCGACGACGTGAAGAGCCTGGCGGACTTCACCAGCAAGGTTCCCGTCATCACCAAGAAGATGCTCGTCGCCGACCAGCTGGAGCACCCGCCGTTCGGCAGCTACACCGCGACCACCTCGATGGCCGACATCGCCCGGATCCACGGTTCGTCCGGCACCTCCGGTGTGCCCACTCTCTATGCCGTCAGCCAGAAGGACTGGGACCGCGCCGCGGACGTCCACGCCATGGCCCAGTGGTGCGGGGGCATCCGACCCGATGACCTGGTCCAGGTCGGCTTCCCGTTCGGCCTGTTCTTCGGCGGGTGGGGTACGGTCCAGGGCGTCGAGCGGATCGGTGCGGCACTCTTCCCGCTCGGCGTCGCCGAGTCCGAGAAGCACCTCGAGTTCATCCAGCGCCTGCAGCCGCGGGTCTTCAGCGGCACCCCCTCCTATTGCATGCACCTGATTACCGTGGCACAGAAGATGGGGATCAACCTGCGTGACTCCTCGGTTGAGGTCCTCCTGGTCGGTGGCGAGCCCGGTGGCAGCCTGCCCGGCACCCGCCAGATCCTCGAGGAGGCCTGGGGCGCGACCCTGATCGACGCCGGCTCGACCTCGGAGATGTACCCGTTCCAGACCAACGTCGGCTGCCCATCGAAGTCCGGCACCCACCTGATCACGGACGAGGTCTTCACCGAGATCGTGGACAAGGACGACCTGAACGTGTCGCTGGAGGACGGCGAGCGCGGCGCGATCATCTACACCCACCTGTGGCGCGAGTCCCAGCCGATGATCCGGTTCGCCCCGGGCGACGAGTCCTACATCTCCCATGAGCCATGTGGCTGCGGACGGACCTACCCCCGACTCCCCGAGGGCGTGCTGGGTCGACTCGACGACATGCTGGTGATCCGGGGCGCGAACATCTTCCCCAGCGCCATCGAGACCGCACTGCGCAGCGTCGGCGGCTTCGGCCCGGAGTTCGAGATCCGCGTGAGCAAGCGAGGCGCCCTCGACGAGATCTTGGTCCGCGCGGAATACGACCCCGAGGCGCCGGCCGTTGCTGGCTCGCGCGACGAACTCAAGTCCCAGGGTGAGGTGATGCTGAAGCGGATGACCGGCATCCGGGTGCCGATCGAGGTGATCGAGCCCGGGTCGCTGCCGGCGACCGTCTTCAAGGCTCGTCGCGTCGTCGATGAGCGTCCCCGTCCCTGACCCACGCTGCGGAAGAAGAGCCTCCACGTGCATATCTCAGACAATGTCGCACTGGTCGCGGGCGGGGGATCCGGTCTCGGCCGGGCGACCGCACTGCGCCTGGCCGACGCCGGCGCAACCGTCGTCGTCCTCGACCTGCCCACCTCACCGGGCGCCGACGTCGCCCGCGAGATGGGAACGCGCGGTCACTTCGTGGCCGCCGATGTCACCGATGCCGACCAGGTCCAGGACGCGGTCGACGAAGCGACCCGGGCCGGCACCCTGACCATGGTCGTCAACTGTGCCGGTATCGGTGTCGCTCGCCGCGTGGTGGGGCGCAGCGGGGCCTTCCCGCTGCAGGACTTCAACCACGTGCTCCAGGTGAACCTCGTCGGCTCGTTCAACGTGCTGCGGCTGGCCGCCGCCGCGATGGTCGCCCAACCGATGGACGGCGAGGAGCGTGGCGTGGTGGTCAACACCGCCTCCGCCGCTGCCTTCGACGGACAGGTCGGGCAGGCGGCGTACTCCGCCTCCAAGGCCGGGGTCGCCGGGATGACACTGCCCCTGGCTCGAGACCTCGCCTCACACCGGATCCGGGTGAACACGATCGCGCCCGGGTTCTTCCGGACGCCGTTGGTCAACCTCCAGCCCACCGAGGTCCAGGAGTCGTTGATCTCCCAGGTGCCGCACCCGGCCCGCGCCGGGGATCCCGACGAGTTCGCCGCGCTGGTGCAGCACATCATCGAGAACCCGATGCTGAACGGCGAGACCATCCGGCTGGATGCCGCAATGCGGATGTCGTCGCGCTGAAGCGCCTCGACCCAGCACCGATCCCGTGCCAGACGAAGGACGATCAATGAACAGCCCCCTCAAGGGTCACCCCTCGACCCACGGTGACAGCTACCAGCTGAACACGACGAACCTGTTCCGCCAAGCGGTGGTGACGCACCCCGAGCAGGAGATCCACCACCGCGACGGCGACGGACAGTGGCGCACGACGACCTATGCCGCCACCTGGGAACGCATCGCGCGGACCGCACACGCCCTGGACGAGCTGGGGGTGCAACCCGGTGACGTGGTCGGCGTCCTGGACTGGAACCACCTGCGCCACTTCGAGCTCTACTGGGCGATCCCGGGCACCGGCGCGGTGATGCTGCAGATGAACCTGCGCCTGGCCCCCGACGATCTGGCCTACGTGGTCGAGCACAGCGGGGCCTCCGTGGTCTGCGTTGACGAGAGCCTGCTGCCCCAGGCCGAGGAGCTGGCCAGTCGGTGCCCGGGCGTGCGCCGTTGGGTGTTGATGAGCGACCAGGGGCCCGACGAGGTCAGCACCACGTTGCCCGACCCGGTCCACCACGAGACGCTGCTGGAGCGCCAGGACACGACGTACGACTGGCCGGTCATCGACGAGACATCGGCCTACAGCGCCTGCTACACCACTGGGACCACGGGTCGTCCCAAGGGCGTGTTCTACTCGCACCGCGGCATCGTGCTGCACACGATGATGTGGGCCGCCGACCAGGCGGTGACCGATCGGGACAGCGTGCTGATGACCACGCCGATGTTCCACGCCCAGTGCTGGGGACTCCCCCAGGTCGCTGTCCAGGCACGCAGCCAAGTCGTGCTGCCCGGGCGCTACAGCGCCGAGCAGATCCACATCTTGGCCGACGCCATGGTCCGTTTCGAGGTGACCGTCACCAACGGCGCCCCGGCCATCTTCACCCCGATGCTGGAGCACCTGCGCACCCTCGACCCGGCGCCCGACCTGGCCCGGGCCCGGATGATCTCCGGAAGCACCGAGCCACCGCTGAGCCTGATGCGCGGCTACCACGAGCTGACCGGGGCACGCATCATCCACGGATACGGCGCGACCGAGACCACGCCGCTGATCACCAGCAACCGGGTGAAGCCGTCGCTGGACCAGGTGCTGAGCGCCGACGAGCAGTGGGACCTCAAACGCTCGCAGGGTCTGCCCGTCGCCGGCGTCGACATCCGTCTGCTCGGCCCCGATTCGACGTTCCTGCCCCACGACGGCACCTCGGTCGGTGAGATCTGCGTGCGCGGCCCTTGGGTGACCGAGAGTTATTGGCGGGCCGAGGACAACGACGAGAAGTTCCACCGCGGCTACTGGCGCAGTGGAGACCTCGGCGTGATCAGTCCCGAGGGATATCTGAAGATCACCGACCGGCTCAAGGACGTGATCAAGAGCGGAGGCGAGTGGATCTCCTCGATCGACCTCGAGAACGCGCTCGTCGAGCACGACGCCGTCCGGGAGGCAGCCGTGATCAGCGCGCCGCACCCCCAGTGGCAGGAGCGCCCCGTCGCGCTCGTGGTTGCCGCGGACCCGACGGGCGTGGACGAGGCCGAACTGCGCGCGCACCTGGCGACACGGTTCGCCAAGTGGCAGCTCCCCGACCGGATCCTGGTTGTCGAGCAGTTGCCGCGCACCGGGGTGGGCAAGGTCGACAAGAAGACGCTGCGCAGCGATCACTCGGGGATCTACGAGTCCTGACCCGGATGACAACTGCATGCTCCCGCACCCGATTGGGCACCGGGTCGGCATGGAAACCATCCACGTCTTCTGGGCCGCGAGCCTGATCGCCGCGGGCTGGCTCCTGCCGATCGGGATCTGGCGGATGATGGCCTATCGCTCCGGGCAGGTCGACCACACGAAGGGCATGCGCGGAGTCGCCGTGATGGCACTCGGCCTGGGCATCTTCGCCACCGTGATGTTCGTGGTGCTGACGATCTGGATCGTCTCAGGCAGCTGAGGTCGTGCTCGCGAGCACCAGCGCATAGTCACCCGCCGCGTCGGTCCACAGCTCCTCCAGCTCGAACCCGGCCTCGACCAGCTCGCGCTCGATGCCCTCGCGGCGGAACTTCGCCGAGATCTCGGTGCGCATCTCCTCACCTTCGGCGAACGCCACGTGCAGGTCCAGGACCGGCACCTGCACGAGCACCGAACGGGTCGCGCGCAATCGCATCTCGATCCACTCCTGCTCGGCGTCCCAGACGGCGACGTGCCCGAAGGCCCTCGGGTCGAAGTCGGCTCCGAGCTCGCGGTTCAGCACGGTGAGCACGTTCCGGTTGAAGGCGGCGGTGACGCCGGCCGAGTCGTCGTACGCCGCCACGAGGCGCGCGGGATCCTTGACCAGGTCCACGCCCAGCAGCAGGCTCTCCCCCGCCTCCATCCCGCGGGCCAGATCGGCCAGGAACTTCGCCCGAGCCGGCGGAGGGAAGTTGCCCAGGGTGCCCCCGAGGAAGGCGACCAGCCGGGTGCCCAGCTGCGGGAGCCGGTCGAGGTGGTGGTCGTAGTCGGCCACCGCACCGTGCACGGCCAGGTCGGGATAGTCACGACGCAGCGCCTCGACGGCGTCGCGCAGCGCCGATGCGCTCACGTCCACAGGGACATAGCCGGCCAGGCCGCCGGTGTCGCGGAGCGCGTCGAGCAGCAGCCGGGTCTTCTCCGAGGAACCGGAGCCGAGCTCGAGCAGCACGTCTGCGCCGGCCCGCTTGGCGATCTCGCCGGCATGCTCGGTGAGCAGGGCGTGCTCGGTGCGGGTCTGGTAGTACTCCGGGAGGCGCGTGATCTCCTCGAACAGCTCGCTGCCGGTCGCGTCGTAGAAATATTTCGGTGGCAGCGTCTTGGGGGTCGACCTCAGCCCCACCCGGGCATCGTTCTCCAAGCCTGCGCGCAGGTCTCCGGGCTGGAGGAGGACGTCGATCTCGATCTGTTCACCACTCATGCGGGGGCACCTCCGTCGGCCAGGCGGACGCCGGTCACGGGCCAACGGGCCCCGGCGGGGAAGAAGTTGCGATAGGACGAGCGCGCGTGGCCGGGCGGTGTGAGTGCGCAACCACCACGCAGCACCATCTGGCCGGACATGAACTTGCCGTTGTACTCGCCGATCGCACCCTCGGGGACCTGGAAGCCGGGATAGGGCAGATAGGCAGACGCGGTCCACTCCCAACAGTCACCGAAGAGCTGTCGAAGTCCGCCGTCGGGTGCACCGGCGGCCCTCGGGTGGAAGGAGTCGAGGTCGGCGAGGTTGCCCTCGACCTCGTGGTCGCGAGCCGCATGCTCCCACTCGGCCTCCGTGGGAAGTCGCTTACCGGCCCAGGTCGCGAAGGCGTCTGCCTCGTAGTGGCTGACGTGGCAGGCCGGCAGCGACGGGTCGACCGGCCAGGTGCCGTGCAGTGTGTGCTCGAACCACTGGCCGTCGACCTGGGACCAATAGGCTGGCGCCGTCCACTCCTCGGCCTGGACCCGGCCCCAGCCGTCCGAGAGCCAGAGCGCGGGGCGCTGGTAGCCGCCGTCGGCGATGAACTCCAGCCACTCCCCGTTGGTGACCAGCCGATCGGCGAGCCGGTAGGGCTCGAGCCACTGCTGGTGGCGGGGCAGCTCGTTGTCGAAGCAGAAACCGGGCTCGGAGGTGTCACCCTTGTGCCCGATCTCGACCAGGCCGCCGGCGACGTCCACCCAACCCATCGGTCCGGGATCGCCTGGAGGCGCCGGTCGGCCGGCATAGACCGGCTGCAGCGGGTTGAGCGAGAGCACGTGCTTGATGTCCATCAACAAGAGCTCTTGGTGCTGCTGCTCATGGTGGAAACCCAGCTCGACGATCGGCGCCAACTTGGTGAACGTGCCGTCGTCGACGCGGTCCAGCAGGTCACGCATGCGGTCGTCGACGTTGCTGCGATAGTCGGCCACGTCGTGGGCGCCGGGCCTGCTGATCACACCACGCATGGGTCGTGAATAGCGTGGCCCGATCGCCTCGTAGTAGCTGTTGAAGAGGAACCAGTACTTGTCCTGGAACGGCGCGAAGTCGGGCTCCTGGTCGGCGAGCACGAAGGTTTCGAAGAACCAGGTGACGTGGGCGCGGTGCCACTTCGTGGGCGATACGTCCGGCATCGACTGGACCGTCTGGTCCTCGGGCGACAGTGGCGCCGCAAGACGCTCGGTGTGGGCGCGAACCTGGTCATATCTGGCCAGCGCACTGTGGGCAACGGTCTTCACAGAAGAAACGTTCACGGTGATCATCATGGCATCTCGACAAACTGCAGCCGGGCGGAGAAGCGGTGCCGGGGCGATGGCTGGGTACCGGTCACTCTGCAGACCCAGCCGATGAGAGGAACCCCATGATGAAACTCAGTCACGTCCCGTTGCGACTCGCGACCGGCGCATTCATCCTCAACAGCGGATTGGCCAAGCGTGGACTGCCACCCGAGGCTGCGGAAGGCATGCAGGGCATGGCCGCCAATGCCGTGCCCCAGGTCAAGGGCATGCAGCCCGAAGCGTTTGGCAAGGCCCTCTCGACCGGCGAGATCGCCCTCGGCGTCGCACTGCTCGCGCCG
>DATCYH010000308.1:0-1802 GCA_036570405.1 Nocardioides sp. | reverse complement strand
CGACCTCGACCGAGTCGGCGAGGGCGTTCATCTGGGCGTGGAGGTGGTCGCGCATCCACGGCACGGCCGTGAACTGCACCCGGTGGGTCTCCTCGTGCAGGGTGACCCACAACCGGAAGTCGGTCGGGTCCACCTCGAGCTCGCGCTCGATGTGCACGACGTTGGGGGCGACGAGCAGGAGGCGCCCGTGCGGATCGTGGAACGGGTCGAACTGGCCCAGCACCTTCGACCCCATGAAGCCGAGCACGACGCCGACCTCGGCGCCGGTGATCCGGGAACCGATCGCCGCGCTGATCCCGCCCGGCGTCCCCTTCTTGGCCGCGAGGCGGCCCACGATCGGTGTGAGGATCTTCTCGAACGTCTCGGCGTTGGCCTTGATCCAGCCGGCACGATCGACCACGAGGACCGGGGCGGTGTGCTCGGCGGCGCTCAGTGAGGTGAACTCCCGAACCAGGCCGGTGGACCGCTCGGCGCCGGCGCGCAGCTCCCGCACCGCGTCGTCGGCCGCGGCGGCGCTGACGTCGGGGCCCTCCCCTGCGAAGCGGGAGCCCAGACGGACCGCGAGGTCCCAGTCGATCATCGACGGCGCATCAGTCATGGGTCGAACCCTACGTCGCTGCCCTATCCGTCGACCCGTCGCTCGTTGACATTCCACCCGTCCCCCAAGCGTCAACAACTGCCGGGTCGGCATGGGGGTCAGGCCGAGCAGTGGCAGGAGGCCAGCGCTGCGGTCAGGTCCTCCAGCGACGCCCGCGCGTCCAGGGTCTTCTCCAACTTCACCCGGTCGGCGACGAAGACGAACGTGAACACGTTGCCGTCCAGATCGGTGGTGACACCGGCCAGGCCGTGCACGCCGGTCAACGTGCCGGTCTTGGCGCGCACCCGTCCGGCGCCGGCCTGGGGTGCCTCGGCATAGCGGTTGGCCAGCGAGCCGGTGAATCCGGCGACCGGCAGCCCGGTGATCACCGGGCGCAGGTCGGGGTGCTCGGGCGAGGCAGCCACGGAGAGTACGTCGAGCAGCGTCGAGGCGGTCAGCACATTGCCGCGCGCCAGTCCGCTGGCGTCGAGGATCGTGTCACCGGTGAGGTCGACCCCGAGCTGTTGCAGGGTCGTCTCGACGGCGATCGCGGCGCCCTCGAAGCTCGGCTCGGCGCCGAGCTCGATCGCCACGTGATGGGCGAGCAGCTCCGCGCCCTCGTTGTCGCTGATCGCGAGCACCCGCTCCACGATCTGCCAGACCGGTGCGCTGTGCACTGCGGCGAGCTCCGTGCCTGGGGTGAGTCCGTCGGGTGCCTCCTCGGCCGACTCGGCTTCCTCGTCGGCCGGTGCCACCTCGGTCGAGGGTGGTGCCACGGTCCGCTGCGCTCCGCCGGTGACGGTGATCCCGCGCTTGCCCAGCTCCTGCTTGAACGCGTCGGCGGCAGCCTTGGCCGGGTCCGTCTCGAACCCCCAGCCCTCCTGCTTGGCTCCCTGGTCGATGAAGAGCGCAGAGATCGGGGAGACCACGGCGTCGGTGACGTAGTCGGCCGGCCAGTCCTCGCTGACGCGTGGACCGGAGAAGAGCGAGTCGTCGAAGCCGAGCCTCACCGTCGTGGTGCCTGCCTTCTTCAGGGAGGCAGCGGTCCGGGCGGCGAGCGTGACCAGTTCTGTCTGGGCGGGGTAGGCATCCTTCTCGGCCTTGCGCATCAGGTAGGGGTCTCCGCCGCCGACGAGGACGATCTCGTCCGCGCTCGCCCCCACCCGCACCGTGGTGTCGAACGTCCGCGCAGGGCCGAGCGCCTCCAGGGCGGCCGCACCGGTGA
>DATCYH010000307.1:0-5641 GCA_036570405.1 Nocardioides sp. | reverse complement strand
ACCCTTCGCCTCGGCGATGGCCTCCTCCACGGCAGCGTGGGCGCTGGACAGGGTCGAGTCACCGGTCCGGGGAACATCCGGCTCGCTGGACCCCATGTCGACACGGACCCGCGGGCCCTCGACGTCCTGTGGGATGCCGCGCAACTCGTTCATCGTCGAGCCGAGGCCCTCGAGGGCCTTGCCGATCTCCGACGGGACGATCCACACCTTGTTCGCGTCACCCTCGGCGATCTTCGGCATCATCTGGAGATACTGATAGGCCAGCAGCGACTGGTCCGGCTGGCCGTCGTGGATCGCCTGGAAGACGGTCTGGATGGCCTGGCCCTCACCCTGGGCGCGCAGGATCTGCGACTCCCGGTCGGCCTGGGCGCGCAGGATCTGCGATTCCCGGTCACCCTCCGCGTTGAGGATCGCCGACTGCTTGGCACCCTCGGCGGTGAGGATGGCCGACTGGCGCTGGCCCTCGGCGGTCAGGATGGCTGCGCGCTTGTCGCGGTCGGCTCGCATCTGCTTCTCCATCGAGTCCTTGATGGAGGGCGGCGGGTCGATGCCCTTGAGCTCGACCCGGTTCACCCGGATGCCCCAACGACCAGTGGCCTCGTCGAGCACCCCACGCAGACGACTGTTGATCGCATCGCGACTGGTCAGCGTCTCCTCAAGGTCCATGCCACCCACGATGTTGCGCAGCGTGGTCATGGTCAGCTGCTCCACGGCCTGGATGTAGTTGGCGATCTCGTAGGTCGCCGACACCGGGTCGGTGACCTGGAAGTAGATGACCGTGTCGATCGAGACCACGAGGTTGTCCTCGGTGATCACCGGCTGCGGCGGGAAGGAGACGACCTGCTCACGCAGGTCGATGACGTAGCGCACCTTGTCGATGAAGGGCACGACGATGTTGAGCCCTGCGGGCAGCGAGCCCTTGTACTTCCCGAATCGCTCCACGATGCCGGCACGTGCCTGCGGGATGATCCGCACGGTCTTCGCGAGGGCGACGACCACGAGCACGATGACGAGCAGCATGAGGACGAGGATGGCGGTTCCCATGTCCTACCTTTCCGTGATTTCTTGGCTGGCCGGTTCGCAGGGGACCTGCCCGACGATGACGCTGGTGAAACCTCAGGACTCGAGGCGTGGGACGGGGTGCACCATCGCGGTGGCGCCGCGGATCTCGAGCACCTCCACCGCCTCACCTGCCGCGATGGCCAGCGACTCGTCATAGGGCCGCGCGGTCCACTGCTCCCCGTCGAGCTTGATCAGTCCGGCCTGCGTCGAGGTGATCTCCTCGAGCACCACGGCACGCTGGCCGATCAGCTTGGCGTGCCCCAACTGCAGCTCGGGACCCTGGTGCAGCCGCTTCACTACGGTGGGACGGATCACCGCGAGCGAGAGCACCGCCGCACCGGCGGCGAGCAGCACCTGGAGGATGAGCGGCAACCCGAGCAGGGCGGCGATCATCCCCACCGCGGCACCGGCCGCGAGCATCAGCAGGACGAAGTCGAGGCTGAACATCTCCAGCACGCCGAGGCCGATCGAGAGAGCCAGCCAGGTCTCCCAGGCATGTTCGCGCAACCAGTCCATGACCGAACCCTAGCCCCGCCCAGTGCCTGCATGTTGGCGACTTCGACGGCGCGCGCTGTAGCGCTCGTCCTCGTGACGAACGATCAGCGGCATCCCGAAGGTGGTGCTGAGCAGCTCCTCGGTGATCACCCGTTCCTTCGGACCGGCCGCGACGACCTCACCCTGTCGCAGCAGCAGTGCGTGGGTGAAGCCCGGCGGGATCTCCTCGACGTGGTGGGAGACCAGGACCGTGGCAGGTGCGAACTCGTCGCCGGCCAACACGGAGAGCGTGGAGACCAGGTCCTCGCGTCCGCCGAGGTCGAGTCCTGCTGCGGGCTCGTCCAGGAGCAGCAACTCCGGGTCGGCCATCAACGCACGGGCGATCTGGACGCGCTTGCGCTCGCCCTCGCTCAGGGTCCCGAAGGTCCGGTCCAAGAGGCGTTGCGCACCGAGCTCGACGAGGAGCTGCTCGGCCCGCTCGTGGTCGAGGCCGTCATAGTGCTCTCGCCAACGCCCGACCACGCCGTAGGAGGCGGAGACCACGACGTCGCGGACCAGCTCGCCGCGAGGAATCCGCTCGGCCAGGACCGCACTGGTCAGGCCGATCCGGGGACGCAGGTCGAAGACGTCGACAGTGCCGAGCACCTCACCGAGGATGCCGGCGACGCCGGCGGTCGGGTGCATCTGTGCCGACGCCACCTGCATCAAGGTGGTCTTGCCTGCGCCGTTGGGGCCGAGGATCACCCACCGCTCGTCCTCCTCGACGGTCCAGGTGATGTCGTTGAGGAGTGTCGCCTGCCCGCGACGGACCGTCACCCCTGCGAACTCAAGTACGGCGGTCATGCACGCACCCTATCGACCCGGGCGTAGGCTCCGGCGCCATGGCTCCACCTCTCCCCGTCGACTCCGCCCGGATGGCCTGGTGGCTCACGGCCTGGTTGCGTGGCACTGTCGGTCCCGACGACGTGCTGGACGCGGTCCGTGCCGACGATGCGGCGCATGACGTGGCCGGTCTGGACCCCTCCGGGAGCGTGCCCCTGGTCCTCGCCCTCGGGCGCTTGCACACCCTCGGCGCCACCTCGGCAGGCCTGGCGTTCCCCGTGCCCGGCGACCTCGTCGGCCTGGGTGGACCGCGCGACTTCAACCACTCCGCTGTCGAGGCGGGAGAGGCAGTGGTCCTGGACGGCGCCGGCCACGGCCTGGTGCCGTTCCGTGCCGGCGCCGGCGTGGTCTGGCAGCTGCTGCTGGCCGAGCGGCGACAGCTCGACGACCTCGGTGAGGCCGACCGGGGACTGCGCAAGGCCCTCCTCGAGACGGTGGAGGTCCTGGTCGATCTCGACGTGGCCAAGTGGCGACCAGAGGTGGCCGACGAACTGATGGACCTGCGCCACACCACCACCTACGACGCTCCGCCCGGGACCCCCTCGGCGGCGAGCGGGCTCGCCGGTCGCGCGCTGCAGGCCCTCGGCATCGTCGACCTGGCAGTGGCTGACGACGGCAACGCGGTGAGCGCATGGGAGGCCACCCAACGACTCGACGCCCTCAGGCCGCTGGAGTACGCCGCGCGCCGGGCCCTGGTGGCCGCTTGTTCCCCGGAGGTCTGGCCGCCCGCGTGACGGTCAGGGACACCGGACCCAGCCGAGGGGCGCTAGCCTCGACCCTGCGATGAACGAGACTGCTGTGAATGCTGCTGGCGACCCACCCAAGACCCTGCTGATCACCCTGACCGGCAAGGACCGTCCCGGGGTCACGTCAGGGATCCTGCGCACCTTGGCGGGCGCTGGCGTCGAGGTCCTCGACCTCGAGCAGATCGTCCTTCGGCGCCGGTTGATCCTCGGCGTCCTGGTCACGGCGCCGCGCGACTGGCGCAAGCTCCGCGAGAAGGTCCACAAGACGGCCGAGGATCTCGGGATGAGCGTCGACGTCGACCGGGGCAGCGGTGACAACAAGCGTCGACGCCAGGGCCGTAGCCATGTGACCGTCATCGGCGCCCCGCTCAAGGCCTCGATGCTGGCCGCCATCACCGGCCGCATCGCCGACTCCGGCGGCAACATCGACCGGATCGACCGGATGGCGCGCTACCCCGTGACCGCGATCGAGCTCCACGTCTCGGGCGTGGCGACCGACACGCTTCGGACCGGGCTCGCCACCGAGGCCTCCCGGCAAGGCATCGACGTCGCCGTCCAGCCCGAGTCGTTGCTGCGCCGCGGCATGCGCCTGATCGTGATGGACGTCGACTCGACACTGGTCCAGGGCGAGGTCATCGAGATGCTCGCCGCCCACGCCGGGTGTGAGCCGGAGGTCGCGCGCATCACCGAGGAGGCGATGCGCGGTGAGCTCGACTTCGAGGCGTCACTGCGCCGTCGGGTGGCGCTGCTCGAGGGCATCGAGGCCGAGGCATTCGACAAGGTCTACGACTCGATCGTCTTCGCACCGGGTGCCCGGACGATGATCCGCACCCTGAAGCGCCTGGGCTATCGCTTCGCGATGGTCTCGGGTGGGTTCACCCAGATCACCGACCGGATCGCCGAGGACCTCGGCTTCGACTTCGCACGCGCCAACGAGCTCGAGGTCGTCGACGGCAAGCTGACCGGACGGATCGTGGGTGAGGTCATCGACCGCGCCGGCAAGGCAGACGCCTTGCGTTGGTTCGCCGACCAGGTCGGCGTCACCGAGAAGTCGGTGATCGCCATCGGGGACGGGGCGAACGACCTCGACATGCTCAATGCCGCGGGGCTCGGGATCGCCTACAACGCCAAGCCGGTCGTCCAGGAGGCTGCGGACACGGCCGTGAACGTGCCCTACCTGGACACGATCATGTATCTCCTCGGCATCTCCCGGGAGGAGATCGAGGCGGCCGACGAGGCCGAGGGCATCGTCACCCCCGCACCGCCGGTCTGAAGTCCGTCAGGGTGGCGCCGGTCGGTGCCAGGTCCGCCCACGAGCCCTCGTAGTCGAAGAGGGCCACCGACGCCGGAGGGAAACCGATCATCATCGAGGCCCCCGCTGCCGGGTCGCCGTCGCCGTTGTCGAGCAGCTGCGCCAGGAACGCGATGGTGGGGTTGTGGCCGACCACGATCAGGGTCGTCACCTCATCGTCGACCGCGCGGATCAGGTCCAGCGCGGTGTCCGGCTCCGCCGTGTAGAGCGCCTGGGTCACATCGGCAGGACAGTGATAGCCCGCGGCGCCCGAGACCTCCTCCCAGGTGGCCGAGGTCCGGACCGCGTCGGAGACCAGTGCACGACCGGGATTGAAGCCGCAGGACACCAGCCATTCGCCCACCTCCCGAGCGCTCTCACGGCCCGAAGGGGCGAGGTCTCGAGCGTGGTCCTCGGGAGCCGAGGACACCGCCTTGGCATGGCGCATCAGGGCAAGCCTGCGAGACGTCGCGTTCACGTCGTAATGGTCCCACCGGCTAGCCTGCCTGTCATGTCTACGGAGAGTGAGCACGCGATCCCACCCCCCGCCCCAGGACCACTGATGATCATCGGCGGCGCCGAGGACAAGTTGCGCCAGCGCACCGTTCTCAGTGACTTCGTCAAGGCAGCAGGTGGTCCGGACGCGCGCATCGCGGTGATCGCGACCGCCTCCTCACTCGGACCCGAGATCGTCGAGGTCTATGACTCGGTCTTCCGCAAACTCGGCGCCGGGCAGGTGTCCTCCGTGCGACCCGAGACCCGCGAGCACTCCCATGACCCGGCATTTGTCGAGGCGCTGTCGCAGGCCACCGGCATCTTCATGACCGGGGGCAACCAGCTCAAGCTGTCCGGAGCCATCAGCGGTACGCCGTTCGCCGAGGCGATCCATGCCGCCCACCGTCGTGGTGCGGTCATCGCCGGCACCTCGGCAGGAGCCAGCATCCAGTCCTCGCACATGGTCGCCTTCGGACCAGGTGGTGCGACTGCCAAGCAGCGGATGACGCAGGTAGCGGCCGGCCTGGGGCTGTTGCCGGAGTCGGTCATCGACCAGCACTTCGAGCAGCGCAACCGCTATGGGCGCCTGCTCACGATCGTCTCCCAGTCGCCGCAGCTGCTCGGCATGGGAGTCGACGAGGACACCGCCGCGGTCGTCACCTTCGAGGAC
>DATCYH010000306.1:0-1532 GCA_036570405.1 Nocardioides sp. | reverse complement strand
CTCCCCGGTATCACTGTCCTGGACGAAGGCTGAAGATCATGGCGAAGAAGCAGACCCGCATCCCACTGATGGCGGGCAACTGGAAGATGAACCTGAACCACCAGGAAGCGGTCGTCCTGGTCCAGAAGCTGGCCTGGACGTTGTCCGACAAGCGCCACGACTACGACAAGGTCGAGGTGGTGGTGATCCCGCCGTTCACCGACCTGCGCTCGGTGCAGACCATGGTCGACGGCGACCGGCTCAAGATCCGCTACGGCGCCCAGGACGTGTCCACCCAGGACTCGGGTGCCTTCACCGGCGAGATCTCGGCAGGCATGCTGGCCAAGCTCGGTTGCTCCTATGTCGTCGTCGGTCACTCCGAGCGACGCGAGCACCACGGTGAGTCCGACGAGATCGTCAATGCCAAGGCCAAGAAGGCCCTGGCAGCCGGGATGACTCCGATCGTCTGTGTCGGCGAGGGCCTCGAGGTCCGCCAGAGCGGTGAGCACGTGCCCTTCACCCTGGCCCAGCTCGAAGGCTCTCTGGCAGGGCTCTCCGCGGAGCAGGTCGCCGGCCTCGTCGTTGCCTACGAGCCCGTGTGGGCGATCGGCACCGGTGAGGTGGCCACCCCGGACGACGCGCAGGAGGTGTGCGCCGCGATCCGCGCCCGCGTCAGCGAGCTGCACGGCGAGGAGGCGGGTGCTGCGCTGCGCGTCCTCTACGGCGGATCGGTGAAGGCCGCGAACGTCGCAGGCATCATGGCGAAGGACGACATCGACGGGGCACTGGTGGGCGGCGCGAGCCTCCAGGCCGACGAGTTCGGCGGGGTCTGCCGGTTCTACGACATGCCGGTGCTGTGAGCGCCGTGGTGCTCTTGCTGGTTCCGCGCAGGTGTGGGTTAGGGTTGCCGACGTGACTCTGCTCTTCACCATCATCCTCGTGATCACCAGCTCCGTGCTGATCCTCCTGGTCCTCATGCACAAGGGTCGCGGGGGCGGGCTGTCCGACATGTTCGGTGGCGGCGTCTCCAGCAACCTGGGAGGTTCGTCGGTTGCCGAGCGCAACCTTGACCGACTCACTGTCGGTATCGGTGTCATCTGGGCGGCGACGATCTTCGCGTTGTCGCTCCTGATGGCCTACAACGGCGTCTGAGACTCGAGAGGAACTGACACGTGGCTGGTGCAGGAAATGCAATCCGGGGAAGCCGGGTCGGCGCCGGCCCTATGGGCGAGGCCGAGCGGGGAGAGGCAGCGCCGCGCCAGAGCGTGACCTACTTCTGCTCGCACGACCACCGTTCGGTGGTCACCTTCTCCAGCGAGGCGAACGTCCCCGACTCGTGGGACTGCCCGCGTTGCGGTCTACCGGCCAGCCTGGATCAGGAGAACCCTCCGCCGGCACCGAAGATCGAGCCCTACAAGACGCACCTCGCCTATGTGAAGGAGCGCCGTTCCGACCAGGAGGCGGCCGACATCCTGGACGAGGCCATCGCCACCCTGCGCTCGCGTCGCAAGTCCGGCGACATCATCTTCTGAGAGACTCAGTCCCGCAGCGCC
>DATCYH010000305.1:0-4341 GCA_036570405.1 Nocardioides sp. | reverse complement strand
CGACAACCCCACCCACGGCATCGGCGGTGGAGACCACTCGGTCGAGCTGGCGACCTCCATGGTTGGACACCCAGACCGCGGCAGCGCCGGCCTCGACGCAGCGCACTGCATCCTCGGGGTGCAGCACCCCCTTCACCACGATCGGCAGACCGGTGCGCTCACCCAGTCGCGCGATGTCGGCGGGGCCGATGTCTGTCGCCTTCTCGGCTCCGGTAATCCCAGCGGGCTGATCGGAGAAGTTCACCCGCAGCGTTCCCGGCGGAACCGCGTCCCAGAAGTCCGGTCCGATCCCGTTCTTGGTGCCGACCGTCGGGGTGTCGAGGGTCAGGACGATGGCGCGGGCACCCGCGGCGACCGCGGCGTCGACGACCGGCTCACTCAGTGACCGGTCTCGGGTCAGGTAGGCCTGGAGCCACCACCGCACGCCGGTTGCCTCGATGTCGCCGAACGGCGTACCAGCATTGCTGGAGACCACCATCAACGAGCCCGCCGATGCGCACGCCCGCGCCATGGCGAGCTCACCCTCAGGGTGGACGAGTCGCTGCAGCGTCGTCGGGGCAACCGCCACCGGCGCCGTGAGTGGAACGCCCAGGACCGTGGTCGCCAGCTCGATGTCGCTCACGTCGCGCAGGACACGAGGGATGAAGCGGGACCGGGACCAGGCGGCGTTGGCCTCGTCCGCGGACAGGCCCTGGTCGGCACCCTGTCGGATGTAGTCGAAGACCGACGTGGGCAGCGTGTCGCGGGCAGCCGACTCGAGGCCGGCCAGCCAGGACGTGCCGACCCCGTTGGTCACCCGAGTGCCTCGACTCCAGCCATGGTCTTCTTGCCGCGACGCAGAACCAACCAGGTCCCGTCGATGAAGTCGTCGTCACCGGGCACCAGCTCGGGGTCCTCGATGCGGACGTTGTTGAGGTAGGCCCCGCCCTCCTTGATGGTGCGTCGCGCGTCACCGTTGCTCTTGGCGAGACCGCTGTCGACCAGCAGGGTCACGATGTCGGGCGTCCCCTGGGCACGCGGGAAGGACGTGGCACCGGCCTCGCGCAAGGCAGCGGCCAGCGTTGACCCGGACAGCGCGTGCAGATCACCGCGGCCGAACAGCGCACCGGCGGCAGCCTTGGCCTGCTCGGTCTCCTGCTCCCCGTGCACCAGCGTCGTCACCGCGTCGGCGAGGGCCTTCTGGCCGGCCCGGAGGAACGGCTTCTCAGCGGTCTGCGCGTCGAGCTCCTCGATCTGCTCGCGGTCCAGGAAGGTGAAGACCCGAAGGAGCTCGCCCACCTTCTCGTCCTCCACGTTGAGCCAGAACTGGTGGAAGGCGTAGGGCGACATCATCTGCGGATCGAGCCACAACGCCCCGCCCTCGGTCTTGCCGTACTTCGTGCCGTCCGACTTCGTCATCAACGGCGTGGCGATCGCGTGTGCCTTGCCACCCGTCGTACGCCGGATCAGCTCGACACCGGCGGTGAGGTTCCCCCACTGGTCCGAGCCCCCGAACTGCAGGGTGACGCCGTGGTCACGGAAGAGGTTCAAGAAGTCCATCGATTGCAGCAGCACGTAGGAGAACTCGGTGAAGCTGATCCCGGACTCGAGCCGGGTCCGCACCACGTCGCGCGCCAGCATCCGGTTGACCGGGAAGTGCTTGCCGATGTCGCGCAGGAAGTCGATCACCGACATCGACGCGGTCCAGTCGTAGTTGTTGACCATCGTCGCGCCGTTGTCCCCCTCGAAGGAGAGGAAAGGCTCGATCTGCGAGCGGACGCGGTCCACCCACTCCTCGACCACGTCGAGTGAGTTCATCACCCGCTCCCCGGTCTCCTTGGGGTCGCCGATGGTGCCGGTGGCGCCACCGACCAGGGCGTAGGGCGTGTGCCCGGCAGCCTGGAGGCGCTTCGCAGTGAGGATCTGGACGAGGTGTCCCATGTGCAGGCTCGGCGCCGTCGGGTCGAAACCCACATAGAACTTGACGCTCCCCGAGGAGAACGCCTCACGCAGCGCCTCCCGGTCGGTCGAGTCGGCGATCAGGCCGCGCCACTCGAGCTCGTCGAGGATGTTCTGTTCGGTGGACAACTCGTTGCCTCTCAAGGATGTGTCGATGGTGCTAGCGCCCTAGCCTGCCCTACGCCGATCGTGGCAGGACAACCGGTTTCACTCCGCGATCCTCTTCCGCCGCACCACGGCGGGACGATATGTGGAGACGGTTGGGTCACCCTTGATCCAGAACCGCCACGGACGATCCGCCGCCAGGCGAAGGCCCACGCGCGGACCACTCACCACCTGGCCCGGTTCCGCTTGCTGCTCCGGAAGTATGTCGACCCGTCGTGGGTTGGCCTCCAACCGCACCGAGTCACCGAGCAGGTCCGCACCGTAGTCGGCCAGCTCGATCCCCAGCGCGCTGCACAGCCTGCCCGGTCCCTGCGCGAGCCGGTGGTCGGGCCCGGCCGGCCGACGTGCGCGGGCCACGTCGAGTCCCGAGACCACCTCGCCTGCCCGGATCAGCACCGCGCCGGCGGTGCCGTCGTCGCGGCACACGACGTTGGCGCAGACGTGCATCCCATAGATGAAGTAGGTGTAGAGGTGGCCGGGAGGGCCGAACATCACGTCGTTGCGCGGCGTACGTCCTCGGTATGCGTGGGAACCCGGGTCGTCGGCACCGTCGTAGGCCTCGACCTCGGTGATTCGCACGCTGACGCCACCCTTGCTCAGCGTGGCACCGAGCAGCTGCGGGGCCACCTGTGTTGGTGGACCCGCCAGGAAGTCGAGGTCAGAACCGTCCACGAAGATCAGCCACCACGCCGGAGACCTCCTGCACCTGCTCGCGCACCCGCTCGGGCGCGGTGCCGCCACGCCCGTCGCGCGAGGAGACCGAACCCTCGGCGGTCAGCACGTCGCGCACGCCCGGCGTCAGCGCCGGGTGGATCGCGGCGAACTGCTCGTCGCTGAGCTCGTGGAGTTCGATGTCCTGGGACTCGCACTCGCGCACGCACGCGCCGGCGACTTCGTGGGCGATCCGGAACGGTGTGCCCTGGCGCACCAGCCACTCCGCGATGTCGGTGGCGAGCGAGAAGCCCTGGGGCGCCAGCTCGGCCATCCGCTCGGTGTTGAACCGCAAGGTGGCCACCATTCCGGTGAACGCGGGCAGGAGCACCTCGAGGGTGTCGACACTGTCGAAGACCGGCTCCTTGTCCTCCTGGAGGTCCCGGTTGTAGGCCAACGGCAGTGCCTTGAGCGTGGCCAGCAGACCGGACAGATTGCCGATCAGGCGGCCGGCCTTGCCTCGTGCGAGCTCGGCGATGTCGGGGTTCTTCTTCTGCGGCATGATGCTCGATCCGGTGGACCAGGAGTCATGGAGCGTCACGAACTCGAACTCGCGGGTCGACCAGAGGATGACCTCCTCGGCGAACCGGCTCACGTCGACGCCGATCATCGCCGTGACGAAGCCGAACTCGGCCACGAAGTCGCGAGCCGCCGTACCGTCGATCGAGTTTGCCGAGGATCCGGTGAACCCGAGCTCGGCAGCCACGGCCTCGGGGTCCAGGCCGAGGCTCTGGCCTGCCAGCGCGCCCGATCCGTACGGTGAGTCGGCCGCCACCCGGGCGTCCCAGTCAGCCAGTCTCGCCACGTCACGCAGCAGCGGCCAGGCATGAGCAAGGAGGTGGTGCGAGAGCAGCACCGGCTGGGCGTGCTGCAGGTGCGTGCGCCCGGGCATGATCGCACCCAGGTGTTCTTCGGCCTGGACCTGCAGGGCGCCCACCAGGTCGAGCACCTGGCCCGCGATCACCCGGGCGTGGTCGCGCAGGAACACCTTGAACAGGGTCGCGATCTGGTCGTTGCGCGACCGACCGGCGCGCAACCGGCCGCCGACGTCCGGGCCGACCTCCTCGAGCAGGAGGCGCTCCAAGGCACCGTGCACGTCCTCGTCCGAGGGATCAGGACGCAGCTCGCCGGAGGCGAACCGCTCCCCCAGCACATCGATCCCGCGCAACAGCTCTGCATGATCTGCCTCGGTCAGCAGGCCAGCGGTGCGCAGCACGTTGGCGTGGGCGCGCGAACCGGCCAGGTCATAGGGCGTGAGCCGCCAGTCGAAGTGGGTCGAGCGAGACAGCGCGTCCAGCTCGGGGCTCGGGCCGCCGGCGAAGCGGCCTCCCCAGAGCTTTCCCTGGTTCGTGGCGCCGCTGGTCTGGCCCTCTGCGCTCGCACCGGTGGGGTGGCCCTCAGTCACGTGCTCGTCTCCTGCTGTCGGCGGACGCCTGATGGCATCCGGGGAAGGTCAAGTCTGTCAAGATGTGCGGGCGTCGCTGGCCAACGCCAGGAACCGGCGGGCGAGCTCTGCACCGCCGCCCG
>DATCYH010000304.1:0-3540 GCA_036570405.1 Nocardioides sp. | reverse complement strand
ACGTGCTTCGGGTGATCGGTCGAGGTGCGGTCACCATCCTGGATCCGTCACACATCGTGTCGAACGCCCACGAGGCGTCGCGCTCCCACCCGATCCTGGCCTCCGGGGTGGTCCTGCACGCGTTGCCGGCGGGAGCCGCCTTCGACCTGACCACGCGCACCCTGATCGCCCGAGACGCCGTCGACGACGCGACGGAGGCCGAGCAGATCGCCGAGGCCGGGCGTGACCTGCGCCGGCTGGCTCGCGACATCGCCGCGGGCGACGTCTCACCGTCCGTGCTGAGGCGACGCAAGAGCCGCTCGAGGCGGAGGGACTGGCCGGTTCCCGCCCGCCCGGAGACCACTTCTGGCCACGACAGCACGGAGGAGACCTCATGACCGACAGCCCCCTCACCGGCGGACGCCCGACTGCAGACCTGAGAATCGCCGAGACGCGGGTCTACCGCGGCGCCAACATCTGGTCCTACGACCGCTCGATCCACCTCGTCGTCGACCTCGGCAGGCTCGAGGAGTTTCCGACCAACACGATCCCCGGGTTCACCGAGAACGTCCTGCAGATGCTTCCGGGACTGCGTGAGCACACCTGCTCGCGCGGGCGCCGCGGCGGCTTCATGGAACGCCTCAACGAGGACACATGGCTGGGCCACGTGGCCGAGCACTGCGCCCTGGCGCTGCAGCAGGTCGTTGGCCACGACATCCGCCGCGGCAAGACCCGACAGGTCAAGGGCAAGCCCGGCCACTACAACGTGATCTTCGGCTATGTCGACGAGCAGGTGGGCCTGGCTGCGGGCCAACTCGCCGTACGCCTGGTCAACCACCTGGTCGAGGCCGACCCGGACTTCGACTGGGAGGCCGAGCTCGAGGCCTTCATCAAGCGGGCCCAGCGCACCGCCTTCGGACCCTCCACCCAGGCCATCATCGACGAGGCCGTGTCGCGCGACATCCCGTGGATCCGGCTCAACAAGCACTCGCTGGTCCAGCTCGGCCAGGGTGTGCACGCCCAGCGGATCCGCGCCACGATGACCTCGGAGACGAGCTCGATCGCGGTCGACATCGCCAGCGACAAGGACCTCACCACCCGCCTGCTCAGTGCCGCCGGTCTCCCGGTCCCCAAGCAGGACTCGGTGCGTACGGCGGACCAGGCCGTCGCGGTGGCGAACCGGATCGGCTTCCCCGTGGTGGTGAAGCCGCTGGACGGCAACCACGGGCGCGGCGTCTGCCTCGACCTGCTCACCGACGATGACGTGCGCGAGGCCTTCGAGATAGCGCGCGAGCAGTCGCGCCGCGGCTCGGTCATCGTCGAGTCCTTCGTGACGGGCAAGGACTACCGGTGCCTGATCATCGACGGCCGCATGGTTGCCGTCGCGGAGCGGGTCCCCGCCTCGGTGACCGGCGACGGGACGAGCACGATCGACGAGCTCGTCGACCTCGCCAACGCGGATCCTCGCCGCGGCGTGGGCCACGAGAAGGTGCTGACCCGGATCACGGTGGATGACGCCGCGATCGAGAGGGTTCGCGACCAGGGCTTCGAGATGACCAGCACACCCGACGCCGGGGTGACGGTGAAGCTCGCGCTGACCGGCAACATGTCGACCGGTGGCATCTCGATCGACCGCACCTTCGAGGCGCACCCCGAGAACGTTGAGATCGCCGAGGAGGCGGCTCGGATGATCGGGCTCGACATCGCCGGCATCGACTTCATCTGTCCCGACATCACCCAGCCGGTGCGCGAGACCGGCGGGGCCATCTGCGAGGTGAACGCGGCTCCCGGCTTCCGGATGCACACGCACCCCACCATCGGCGAGCCCCAGTTCATCGCCAAGCCGGTCGTGGACATGCTCTTCCCGCCCGGGGCGACCTCACGGATCCCGATCGTCGCGGTGACCGGCACCAACGGCAAGACCACGACCAGCCGGATGATCTCCCACATCTTCAAGGGGATGGGACGCAAGGTCGGGATGACCTCGACCGACGGCGTCGTGATCGACGAACGGCTCACCATCCGCGCGGACGCCTCCGGCCCACGGTCGGCACGCATGGTGCTGCAGAACCCCCGCGTCGACTTCGCCGTCTTCGAGGTGGCCCGTGGCGGGATCCTGCGTGAGGGGTTGGGCTACGAGCGAAACGACGTCGCCGTGGTCCTCAACGTCGCGCCCGACCACCTCGGTCTGCGTGGCATCGACACCATTGAACAGCTGGCGGACGTGAAGGCCGTCCTGGTCGAGGCGGTGCCACGCGACGGGCACGCCGTGCTCAATGCCGATGATCCGCTGGTGCGCGCGATGCGCCGTCGCTGCTCGGGACAGGTGGTGTGGTTCTCGATGGACGAGCCGGGCTCCGAGGCACGCGAGATGATCGACGCACACTGCCGGCGCGGCGGAAAGGCCCTGATCCTCGCGCCGTCGGAGCGCGGTGAGATGATCGTCGTCAAGCACGGTCGGCGCGAGATGCAACTTGCCTGGACCCACCTGCTTCCCGCGACGTTCGGCGGTAAGGCCCGGATGAACGTGCAGAACGTGATGGGCGCGGCCGCCGCTGCATTCGCTGCGGGTGCTCCCCTGCACGACATCCGGCAGGGCCTGCGGACGTTCTCGACGAACTACTACCTCTCCCCCGGACGTCTCAACGAGGTCGAGGTGAACGGCGTCAACGTCCTGGTCGATTACTGCCACAACGCTCCGGGCATGCGTGCCCTGGGTGACTTCGTGGACCGGATCGGCGAGTCGCTGACCCATGACCTCGCCCGACCGTCCCGGATCGGCGTGATCGCCACCGCCGGTGACCGCCGCGACGAGGACATGCGCGACCTGGGCCGGGTCGCTGCGCAGCACTTCGACGTCGTCATCGTGCGCGAGGACCAGCAGCTGCGCGGGCGCCGGCGCGGGGAGATCGCCGAGCTCGTCGCCGAAGGCGTGCGCGAGGCCCGCGACGGTGGTGCCCGCTGCAAGCAGGTGGAGATCATCCTGGACGAGATCGACGCCGTACGGCACGCGATGGCCCGTGCCAACCGCGGCGACCTGGTCGTGGTCTGTGTCGACCAGCACTCCCGGGTGATGGCCGAGCTCGAGGACTGGTCCAACCAGGCCCAGGCGGGCTCTGCCTCCAACGACGACCTGCCGCTGGCCGACCCGGACTTCGTTCCTCCCACCGAGGGCTGAGGTGCGGGTCTTCCACCTCGGCGCGATCCCCCACCGGATGATCGATGCCCACGACAGCACCGGCTTCTCGGTGGGGGCGCTGGGCATCTCCGCCGATGCGCACCTGGTGGTCGTCCGGCTCAAGCCGGACGGGGTGATCGGGGGTCACCCTGCCGTCGGTCGACAGCTCCTCCTGGTGATCGACGGGGACGCCACCGTCACCGGCTCCCAGGGTGAGATGCGCACCCTGGGAGCCGGTGAGGCCGCGGTCTGGGAGGCCGGCGAGCAGCACACCACCAGCTCCGTGAACGGGCTCCTGGGCTTCCTGGTCGAGGGTGACCTCGACCTCGACACCCGACCGGGTGCCATCGACGCTCCCTGATCCTTCGCGGTCTGGTCGCTCG
>DATCYH010000303.1:0-6279 GCA_036570405.1 Nocardioides sp. | reverse complement strand
CGTCCTGCGTCCTGGCTGCTTCGGCAGTCGGGCCGCAGGACGTCGTGCGTTCGGCGGCGACGTCGGGCTGTCCCGGAGCATCCTTGCCCTCGCTCGCGTGCCAGGGGAACGTTCGGCGCGCGGCAGGCGTTGAACTCGCGTCACCGACACGAGGAGAGCCCTTGACCGACGCGTCCCGCATCGAGTTCGACCGACAGACCGACCGCCTCGTGGAGCTGGGCCTGCCCGCGCTCGCCGGCATCTCGGAGGAGGACCTGCGTGCGCTGGTCGCGCCACTGGCCGATTTCCTGCCCGCGCCGCGTGCTCCGCGCGAGGGGCATGCACCGTTCGTCATCGTCCTCACCCGTGAGTTGGTCGATCCGGCTGTGACCGTTCCGCTGCTGCGGCTGATGGGCACACGCGGGCTCGGCAGCAAGCCGGGCGTCGTCGACCGGAACCACGGCGAGGGCGACCTGGCGACCTACCACCCGCTCGAGGAGATCGGCGTCCCCGATGCGAAGGCCTACCTGCTGATCGACGTCGAGCGCGGCGAGGAGTTCTGCAACGTGCGCCCCGAGGACGCCCTGCCGGTGATCCGCACACGGGGACGCACGCCGCTCACCATCGACGAGGGGATCGCCCTGGTGATGCAGGCACCGCACCTGCTGGAGAAGAACAAGTGCTTCATGCTCTCCGGCTCGCGGCGTGCCGACCGACGGGTCCCGGCCCTGTGGATCAGCCAGAACGCGCCCAAGCTCGGCTGGTGCTGGGACGGCAACCCCCACACCTGGCTCGGGGTCGCCTCGGCAGCGCAACGGCGTCACTGAACGACCCGTGGCGCCGCCGCCCACGACGTGGTCCCAGATGTCCTACGACTGAGATGCTCAGGCCATGGCTGCGCCGGCACCCGCGCCACTGCGTACGGCGTGGCCTGCATGTAGCGTCCGGATAGTGCCAGAATGCGGCACATGACTGAGACCTCGACTGCGGCAGTGTTCGTCCTCGTCCATGAGGCAGGTGCTCCGGCTGATGCCCGGGCGCTGGTCAGTGCACTTCCAGCAGCGTTGTCCGCGACGACTCTTGCGGAGGTCGAGGGGGAGAGCGCCGAGGCGTTGCGCGGACGGATCGACGAGGTGACCGCTGGGCGTCCCGTCATCGTCGCGGCGCACGGCCACGCAGTTCCCGCCCTCGCCGCAGTCGTGCTGGCCGACCCGGCCGCCTTTGCCGGTGCTGCCTTCCTCAACGGTGCCTTCGAGCCCGTCGAGGGCGCGCCGCTGACCGGGCTGCCCGTCTTCTTCGCGCTCGGCGAGCAGGACCTCGACGTGCCGATCCCGGTGCAGAACGTCACTTGGCGCTGGATCATCTCCGAGTCCGGCGCCCCGGTCACCGCGCACCTGGACGACGGTGGTCACGGCCCGACCACGCGCACCTGGGCCGAGCTGGTGAAGTGGGCCGAGCACCGGCTGGCGCGCATCACCGAGCACGGCGTCGGCCAGGTCGGCGTCCTTGGCAGGACCGACTGGTCCTTCGGCGAGCTGCCGGTCCGCAACAGCGGCGGTCGCCCGCTGGTCACCTGGTCGGTCCCGCAGCAGCAGTACACCGACCAGGCGATGTTGCCGTTCCAGGAGAAGCTCTTCGAGAAGGTCTCGGGGCTCGACGGCGTGAAGCTGGGTGACTCGGACTTCGCGGTCCCCGGTGCGCGCGCCCTGCTGCTGGAGAACGGCAGCACCGACGCGGCGCGCTATCTGGACGCGTCCTCCGGCGAGTTCGCCCACCTGCACCCCTGGTACGACGGTTCCCTGCACGTCGTGCTCCCCGCGGACAAGGCCTCCGACGCGATCAGCAAGGGCTGGGCACAGCCGCACATGTGGGCCGGCACCCGCTTCACCGAGGGCTTCGTGCTGGTCTACGGCCCACGCAACGATGCCGAGGTCGAGATCGTCGCCGGCATCGTCGACGCTGGCCGGGAGTACGCCGCGGGCTGATGCCGCCTGTGGCGAGGCGGCGGAGTCACCGGGTACCGGGTGACTCCGGCGCTTCCCGGGCAAGATCTTGCCCGGGAAGCGCCAGACTTGCCCGGGAAGTTCCGCACGAAACTGACCGCGCACGTCTTATGAAGCAGGCGGGCGCTGGGTTCAGCGGGCGCGGCGTTGGATCGTCTCGCGCTTCTGAGCGTTCATCGCGTGCTCGAAAGCAGTGACCAGGGTGGCGATCGATAGTGGCTTGAGCACCTCGATCGCCTCGGCGAGCTCGGCATCGCTGGCGCCGGAGGCGCGATAGGCCGGCCAGACCTCGTCGCGGAAGATCTGCGTGATGGCCTCGGCGATCGCATCCGCGTGATGGCTGAAGATCTTGCCTGCGGCTGTCGCCGCTGCCTTCGGATAGCCGATCGAGATCAGCTTCAGCCCGGCCTCGAGATGGCCGATCGCGACGTCATACTTCCCGCGCTCCGCGGGAGTGAGGATGCCCAGCTCGGCGAGGGTCTCGATCTCACTGCTGGTCAGCTTGCGGCCGCATCGCTCGGTGAGCTCGGCCGTTCCCAGCGTCTCCGGGTGCTCGGCCATCCACGGTGCCAACAGCGTGCGGTGCAACGAGATCGTGGAGGCTGAGGCGTCCTCGGGGATGCGGCCGACGTACTTCTCGATCGCGGCGAGGGTGAATCCGTGGGCCTGCAGCTCGAGGACGAGCTCGAGCCGGGCGACGTGATCTGCGGTGTAGTAGCCGGAGCGACCACGACGGATCGGTGGCGGCACCAGGCCCCGGGTGGTGTAGAACCGCACGTTGCGGACGCTCATCCCGACGCGCTTGCACAGCTCATCGAGGGTCATCAGCTCCTTGAGGGAGTCGACCGTCTCCTGCATGCGGGTTCCGTCCTTGTGACGAGCGGGTGTATCTATGAGGCGGGTCACATGTTGACCCCTCTCTTGACCATACTGACAGTAATGGTGTCACAATCGAAGCAGTGCGGCGCACTTCTCAACGGATGCGTCTCGCTCCACACACCGAAAACGCAAGGAATACAGGGACGGTCATGGCTGAAGCATTCGTGTACGACCACATTCGTACGCCGCGTGGCAAGGGCAAGGCGAACGGCTCACTTCATGAGGTCAAGCCGATCGACCTCGCTGCAGGACTGATCGAGGAGATCCAGAAGCGGAACCCCTCGCTCGACCCGAACACGGTCGACGACGTCGTCCTCGGCGTGGTCTCCCCGATCGGTGACCAGGGTGGCGACATCGCCAAGACCGCTGCCCTCAAGGCCGGCCTGCCCGACACGGTCGCCGGCGTCCAGTTGAACCGCTTCTGCGCGTCCGGTCTCGAGGCCGTGAACCAGGCCGCCTCCCGCGTGCGCGGTGGCTTCGAAGAGCTGATCTTCGCCGGTGGTGTCGAGTCGATGAGCCGCGTCCCGATGGGCTCCGACGGTGACGCCTGGGCCGGCGACCCGGCCACCGCGCTGGCCACCGGCTTCGTGCCCCAGGGCATCGGCGCCGACCTGATCGCCACCATCGAGGGCTGGACCCGCACCGATGTCGACAACTTCGCCGCCGAGTCGCAGGCACGCGCCGCCAAGGCCCAGGCCAACGGCTACTTCGACAACTCGATCATCCCGGTGAAGGACATCAACGGCCTCACCATCCTGGACAAGGACGAGTTCATTCGTCCCGGGACCACCGCCGAGAGCCTCGCCGGCCTGAAGGCGTCGTTCGCCCAGATCGGCGCGGACGCCGGGTTCGATGATGTCGCCCTGGAGAAGTACCACTGGGTCGAGAAGATCAACCACGTCCACCACGCCGGCAACAGCTCGGGCATCGTCGACGGCGCCTCCTTGGTCGCCATCGGCACCGAGGCCGCGGGCAAGGCCAACGGCCTGACCCCCCGGGCCCGGATCGTTTCCGCCGCCGTCTCCGGCGCCGACCCGACGATCATGCTGACCGGTCCGGCCCCGGCCGCCCGCAAGGCGCTGGCGAAGGCCGGCCTCGACGCCAAGGACATCGACCTCTTCGAGATCAACGAGGCCTTCGCCGCAGTCGCGATGCGCTTCATGCGCGACATGGACATCAGCCACGAGATAACCAACGTCAACGGTGGCGCGATCGCGATGGGCCACCCGCTGGGTGCCACCGGCGCGATGATCCTCGGCACCCTGATCGACGAGCTGGAGCGCCGCGAGCTCAAGCGCGGCCTCGCCACGCTCTGCGTCGGCGGCGGCATGGGCATCGCCACCATCGTCGAGCTCGTCTGATCTCCCTCCACGACTTCCAAGGACTTATTCCGAAATGACTGAGACGCAGAACCAGACCGCCGTCCACTACGAGCGCGATGCCGACGGCATCGTCACCCTGCTCCTGGACCACCCCACCTCGAGCGCCAACACGATGAACGACCTCTACAAGACTGGGATGAACGCTGCAGTCGAGCGTCTCCTGGCCGAGGTTGACGACGTCACCGGCGTCGTCATCGCATCGGCGAAGAAGACCTTCTTCGCCGGCGGAAACCTGAAGAGCATGATCACCGCGACCAAGGACCAGGCGGCCGAGATCTTCGCCCTCTCCGAGGGCATCAAGGCGGCCCTGCGCACGCTGGAGACCTACCCCCGCCCGGTCGTCTCGGCGATCAACGGTGCCGCCCTCGGCGGTGGCTTCGAGATCTGCCTGGCCACCAACCACCGCATCGCCGTTGACGACAACTCCGTCAAGATCGGCCTCCCGGAGGCCAGCCTCGGCCTGCTCCCCGGTGGCGGCGGCGTCACCCGCATCGTCCGGATGCTCGGCATCCAGTCCGGCCTGATGGACGTCCTGCTCCAGGGGACGCAGTTCAACCCGGCCGCGGCCAAGGAGAAGGGCCTGATCGACGAGCTCGTCGCCACCCGCGAAGAGCTCGTGCCCGCCGCCAAGGCGTGGATCAAGGCCAACACCACGAACGCAGACGACACGGCCCTTGCTTCTTCGAACCCGTGGGACCGCGCCGGCTACAAGATGCCCGGTGGCACCCCGTCCAACCCCAAGCTGGCTGCGTTCCTCCCCGCCTTCCCGGCGTTGCTGCGCAAGCAGCTCAAGGGCGCTGACTACCCCGCGCAGAAGGCGATCCTCTCGGCCGCCGTCGAGGGTGCCCAGGTCGACTTCGCGAACGCTTCGCGCATCGAGTCGCGCTACCTCACGAACCTGATCATCAACCAGGGCTCGAAGAACATGATCCAGGCGTTCTTCTTCGACCTGCAGGCCATCGGCGCCGGCTCGCTGCGTCCCGACGGCTTCGAGAAGTTCAAGGCCACCAAGGTCGGCGTCCTCGGCGCCGGCATGATGGGCGCCGGCATTGCCTACTCCTGTGCCCGTGCGGGCATGGAGGTCGTGCTCAAGGACGTCTCCACAGAGAACGCGGAGAAGGGCAAGAACTACTCCGAGAAGATCCTCGACAAGGCGATCTCCCGCGGCAAGAGCACCGAGGAGAAGAAGGCCGAGCTGCTCGGCCGGATCAAGGCGACCGCCGACCCGGCCGATCTCGCTGGCTGCGACCTGGTCATCGAGGCCGTCTTCGAGGACCCGTCCCTGAAGGCCAAGGTCTTCGGCGAGATCCTGGAGCACGTCAACCCCGACGCGCTGCTGTGTTCGAACACGTCCACCCTGCCGATCACCGAGCTCGCCGAGGGCGTCTCCCGCCCCGCCGACTTCATCGGTCTGCACTTCTTCAGCCCCGTCGACAAGATGCCGCTGGTCGAGATCATCCGCGGCAAGGAGACCTCCGACGAGGCGCTGGCCAAGGCGTATGACGTCGTCCAGCAGATCAAGAAGACCCCGATCGTCGTCAACGACAGTCGCGGCTTCTACACCTCGCGCGTCATCGGCTTCATGGTCAACGAGGGCCTGGCCATGCTCTCCGAGGGCGTCCACCCGATCAGCATCGAGCGGGCCACCACCCAGGCCGGCTACCCGGCTCCGGTGCTGCAGCTCTCCGACGAGCTCAACCTCGAGCTCATGGGCAAGATCGCGAAGGCCACCGCCGAGGCAGCCGAGCGCGACGGTACGCCGTACACCCCCCACCCCGGCCAGCACGTGGTGGAGCAGATGCTGGAGGCCGGCCGTCCCGGTCGCCTGCGCGGCGCCGGCTTCTACGACTACGACGAGTCCGGCAAGCGCGGCTCGATCTGGTCGGGCCTCTCGGAGCTGTTCCCGCTCGCCGAGGAGCAGATCCCGTTCCAGGACATCAAGGACCGGATGCTGTTCGCCGAGGCGATCGAGACCGCGAAGACCTTCGAGGAGGGCGTGATCACCTCGTCCGTTGCGGCCAACATCGGCTCGATCA
>DATCYH010000302.1:0-2884 GCA_036570405.1 Nocardioides sp. | reverse complement strand
CTCGGTCGAGGGGAAGATGGGCAACAAGGCGGCTGTGTCGCACTACATCTCGGCCAAGCATGCGATGAACGGCTTCACGAAGGCTGTCGCGTTCGAGTATGGCCAGCAGGGCATCACGTCGAACGCGATCTGCCCCGGAGCGGTCGAGACCGAGCGGACCAAGGAGATCGGACCTGCCTTTGCGGCCGAGAACGGCCTGACCTACGAGGAATACCTGGCCGACTATGCCAAGGACGCCGCGACCGGCCGGTTGAACACGGTCGAGGAGGTCGGCGCAATGGCTGTCCTCCTGGCGGGGCCCGCCGGTGGCGGGATCACGGGCGCGCTGCTCAACGTCGACGGCGGCACGGCGCCCTACTGATCGGTCGAGGACACAACGAAGGGGCAGAGCCGCCGGCTCTGCCCCTTTGCTGTGTGGCTCCGTCAGTCACCGCGGTGGCGGCGTGGCTTCCCCGGCAGCCTGGGCCTGGGCGGCCGCCTCGCGTTGCAGCTTGCGACTGCGCTTGGTCTGTCCCACCACGCGACTCGCCAGGGCGACCGCAATCAGCAGGGCGGCGCCCTGGAAGAGCGGCTGGATCCAGAAGGTGCCGGGCCCGAAGGTGAGCTGCAGCCCCTTCACGCCGAAGGCCAGCGCGAAGTAGGCGATCAGGGTGCCCCACACGTTGGGGCGGCGGGCGAACTGCGAGGCGCCGAAGAAGACCGCCGCCAGCGCTGGGAAGAGCAGGCCGGGGCCGACGCTGGAGTTGTAGGTGCCGACCTTCATGGAGAAGACGATGCCGGCGAGGCCGCCGATCATGGCTGAGGTCATGAGGGATCCGTAGGTCAACCGCTCGACGTTGAGACCGGCGAGCCGGGCGGCCTCGGGGTTGCTGCCCACGGCGAACAGGCGGCGACCGACCGGGGTGTGCTCGAAGACGAACCACATGACCACCGCGAGCACCAGCAGGTAGATGCCGACGATCGGAATCCCCAGGACCTGGCCGTTCCCGAGGTTGAGCCAGGTGGAGTCGAAGGCACCGGTGAGCTGCCGGTTGTCGGCCATGAACAGCTGGAACGCCAGCAGCACCTGACTCACACCGAGGGTGGCGATGAGGGACTCCACTCGGAATCTCACGATGATCACCGCCGAACAGAACCCGATCAGCGCGCAGAAGGCGAGGACGCCCAGGGCCACCTGCCAGAGCGGTATGCCCGGGTGGTTGATGCCGAACCAGTTCATCAGCACGAGCCCGGTGCCCATGGTCGCCCCGACCGACAGGTCGTAGACGCCTGCCGCCAGGGGAACCAGGAAGGCCAGGGCGACGATCGCGGTGACCACGCCCTCGCTGAAGGTGAGACGCCACGTGACCGACGAGAGAAACGTGTCGGGGCGGAGGATGCCGAACAGGATGGTGAATCCGGCCCACAGGATGATGGCGCTGTAACGGCCGAGCGTGACGCTCAACGGAGTCGTGACGGCGCCGGACGCCACCTTGAGGCTGGTCGGCTGCTCGGTCGGAGTGTCAGTGGACGGTGTCGTGGTCTTCATGCGGTTGCTCCTGCGACTTGCGCGTGATCGATGGAGGGTGCGTCCAGGTCGACGCCGCGGCGAAGCTCCGCGACGACCCGTCCGCGGGACATGACGAGGACGCGGTCGCACAGGCGTGCGAGCTCGTCACTGTCGGTCGAGGTGATGAGGACCGACATGGATGCGCTGGCGTGGTCGGCGATGATCCCGTGCACCTGTTCGCGGGCGCCGACATCGATCCCGGCCGTCGGATCGTCCAGCACGAGGAACGCGGGGTCCAGCCGCAGCGCCCTCGCGACGAGCACCTTCTGCTGGTTGCCGCCGGACAGGGTCGTCATGGCTGCGCCCGGCCCGGAGGCAACGATCCCGAGGTCGTCGATCCAGCGAGCGGTCTCGACCCGCTCCGACTTGTGGTCCAGACGTCCGACTGCGGTGTGCGGGGCGAGGTCGCTGATGGTCAGATTGGTGCCGACGCTCATGGTGCTGAACACGCCGTAGCGTGCGCGTTCGCCACAGATCCACGCCATGCCGGCGGACATGGCACCGATCGGGTCACCTGAGCGGACCGAGGCCCCGTTGACCGTCACCGTTCCGGCGTCGCGACGTTCGCGGCCGATCGTCAGGCCTGCCACGCCGACGATCTCGCCGGGGCGCAGTTCCGCGCTGAAATCCAGCAGTGCTGTGCCCTCGAGGCCAGAGATCTGGACGTTCGCCGGATTGTCGGTCGCGGTGACGCGGGGACGGTCGACGTTCTTGACCAGGGACGCCCCGATGATCAGTCTGGTGAGCTGGTCGTGGTCGACCTCGCTGGTCGGCACGCACGCCACCTTCACTCCGTCGCGGAGCACGGTGATCGAGTCCGAGACCCCGAGGATCTCGTCAAGGTGGTGCGAGACGAGGATGACGGAGTTGCCAGCTGCGGTGAGGCCGCGGATCGTGTCGAACAGGGCCTCGACGTCTCGCGCCGGGAGCGCGGCAGTCGGCTCGTCGAGCACGATGAGGGCCGGGTCGTCGTTGTCGGGCAACGCCCGTGCGATGGCGATCCTGGTGCGTTCGGCGATGCCGAACTCCCCGACGGACCGGTCGACGTCGATGGGTGGACCCGTGCGGGCAAGACAGTCACGAGCGATCTTCTTGGCCTTGGCCCAGTTGATCTTGACGCCTGCGACCTTGGGGTAGGTGCGCCCGAGCATGATGTTCTCGGTGATGCTCAGGTCGTTCATCAGGCCGAGGTCCTGGTGGACGAACCGCACGTTGAGCCGGTCGGCCGCGGCGGCCGACCCGAGCTCGAGCTCTCGACCCAGGACCGAGGCGGTCGCTCCACGGTCGGGGGAGTGGTAGCCGGCGAGGATCGTGATGAGCGTCGACTTGCCCGAT
>DATCYH010000301.1:0-3096 GCA_036570405.1 Nocardioides sp. | reverse complement strand
CCGTTGTTCGCCAACCAGACCAGGCGACGCCGTACGCCGTGTTCCCCGGCACTCCGGCACGTTTTCCGGAGGCGAACGATCAGGCCTGGACCGCGGCACCACTCTCGAGGAGCTCGTCGACGTTGGCCACGCCCCAGGCCGTCAGCGCCTCGCGGGTGTGGATGCCGGCCTTCGCGGCCGGCGGCAGGCCCAGGGTCGGCTCGGTGCGCGAGAACCGCGGGGCCGGGGCAGGCTGGGTGATCCCCTCGTGCTCGACGAAGGCCTCGCGAGCCTTCATCTGCGGGTGGTTGAACGCCTCGGTCATCGGGATGATCCCGGCGACGCAGGCGTCAGTCCCCTCGAAGACCTCGATCCACTCGGCCTGGGTGCGGGAGACGAAGGCCTTCTCGATCACGGTGCGCAGCTCGTCGTACTTCGCGAGGTCGAAGCGGTCGGGGGCCTGGTCGCGGATCCCGAGCAGGTCGACGAAGATCTCGTAGAACTGGGGCTCGAGAGCGCCGACGGACATGTGCTTGCCGTCGGAGGTCTCATAGATGTCGTAGTAGGGCGCGCCGCCGTCGAGCAGGTTCGAGGCACGCTGCTCGTTGAAGTTGCCGCTGGCCACGAAGGCCGCCGTCATCGCGTTCAGGTGCGCGGTGCCGTCGATGATCGCGGCGTCGACGACCTGGCCCTCGCCGCTGGTGCGCGACTCGAGGAGTGCGGCCAGGATGCCCATCACGAGGTACGTCGACCCGCCGCCGAAGTCGCCGACGAGGTTGGCCGGGAACATCGGCTTGGACTTGTCCTGGCCCAGGCCGTGCAGGGTGCCGGTGATGGCGATGTAGTTCATGTCATGCCCGGCGACCTGGGCGAACGGGCCGGTCTGGCCCCATCCGGTCATCCGGGCATAGACCAGCTTCGGGTTGCGCGCCAGCGCGTCGTCGGGACCCAGGCCCATCCGCTCGGTGACCCCGGGGCGCATGCCCTCGACGAGCACGTCGGCGGTCTCGACCAGGTCGAGCACTGTGGCCACGGCGGCCGGGTCCTTGAGGTTGAGCGCGACGCTCGGGCGACCGCGGTTGAGCAGGTCGGTCGAGCCGCCGGCGAGCATCTGCCCTCCCGGGCGCTCGATCCGGATGATGTCCGCGCCGAGGTCCGCCAGGATCATGCAGGCGTGCGGGCTCGGGCCGATGCCGGCGATCTCGACGACCCTGACACCACGCAGCGGACCGGTTCCCCGGCCGAGTTCGAAAGTCATGGCGCGATTGTGACAGATCCACTGTCACGGTCAACAGGTCCGGTCTCATCCATCAGCATTCGGTCCGAGGGCTTGCAACTAGTTGCATAGGTAGGTCACCATGTCCGCATGGCCCTCGAACATGCCCTCCTGGTCTCCCTGAGCGAGCGCACCGCGTCCGGCCTGGAGCTGACCCGGCGCTTCGACAAGTCGATCGGCCACTTCTGGACCGCGAGCCACCAGCAGATCTATCGGGTGCTCGGCCGGATGGAGCGCGACGGCTGGGTCCGCTCCGAAGTGGTGGCACAGCAGGGCCGCCCGGACAAGAAGGTCTACGAGGTCACCGAACCGGGCCGCCTCGAGCTCGAACGTTGGCTGTCCGAGCCCACCGCGGTCGAACCGCTCCGCTCCGAGCTGATGGTCAAGTTCCGCGGAGCGTCGTACGGCGACCGCGCGGCGTTGATCGCGCAGGCCCGGGCCAAGCTCGTCGAGCACACCCAGCGCCTGGCCCTCTATGAGTCGATGGAAGCGCGGGACTATCCGGACCCGTCGGCCCTGACCGGCCGCGAGCTCGACAACTATCTGGTGCTGCGTGGCGGTGTCCGGATGGAGCAGTTCTGGATCGACTGGCTCACCGACTATCTCCAGGCCCACGAACCTGCAGTTCTTGCGCGCCCAACCGGCAGTTCTTGAGCGTCGAACCGGCAGTTCTTGCGCGTTGAACCGGCACTTGTTGTGCGACACCGACCGAACAAGGAATCCTGATGAACGACTTCCCGCACCTGCTCTCGCCAATCACGATCGGATCGACGACGCTGCGCAACCGGGTGGTGATGGGCTCGATGCACACCGGCCTCGAGGACTTCTTCTGGAACACCGGCAAACTGGCGGCATACTTCGCCGAGCGTGCCAAGGGTGGTGCCGGGCTGATCATCACCGGTGGCTATTCGCCCAACTTCCGCGGGCAGCTCAAGCCGCTCGGCTCGCAGTTCAGCACCCGCCTGCACGCCGCCCGGCACCGGCAGATCACCGACGCGGTGCACGAGCATGACTCCAAGATCGCCTTGCAGGTGCTCCACGCGGGGCGCTACGGCTACACGCCGTACAGCGTCTCCGCCTCGACGAAGAAGTCGCCGATCACGCCGTTCAAGCCCTCCGCACTGTCGACGAAGGGCGTGGATGCGACCGCCACCGACTTCGCCAAGGCGATCGCGCTGGCCAGCAAGGCCGGCTATGACGGCGTCGAGATCATGGGGTCGGAGGGCTATCTGATCAACCAGATGCTCGCGGCACGCACCAATGACCGCGATGACAAGTGGGGCGGCACGGCGAGCAACCGGATGCGATTCCCGCTCGAGATCGTGCGACGGGCGCGTGAACTGGTCGGCGACGACTTCATGATCGGTTACCGAATCTCGTTGCTCGACCTGGTCGAGGGTGGCCAGACCTGGGAGGAGACCGTCGAGCTGGCCAAGCGGCTCGAGGAGGCCGGGGTCAGCATGCTCAACACCGGCATCGGCTGGCACGAGGCGCGCGTCCCCACGATCATCACCCAGGTACCGCAGGGTGCTTGGCGCGAGCACACCGCGCGACTCAAGCCCGAGGTCTCGATCCCGGTCTGCGCCTCCAACCGGATCAACTCCCCCGCCACCGCGGAGGACATCCTCGCGACCGGCGGAGCGGACCTGGTCTCGATGGCGCGGCCGTTCCTGGCCGACCCGGAGATCGTGAACAAGGCCGCCTCGGGTCGCGCGGACGAGATCAACACCTGCATCGCCTGCAACCAGGCCTGCTTGGACCACGTCTTCTCGAACAAGCACGCCTCCTGCCTGGTCAACCCGCGCGCCTGCCGCGAGACCACCCTGGTGCTGTCGCCAACC
>DATCYH010000300.1:0-5398 GCA_036570405.1 Nocardioides sp. | reverse complement strand
GGGTTCGACGCTCGGACGGCTTGCTGGCACCACAGGGTGAGGCTGGTTCGAAAGGACGCGATCAGGACGACATCTTCGGGTGTGAGCGTGTCGAGACCTTGCTTGTTACGGGTGAGCTGCAGGAGCGTGGCGAGTTCACCGCGCAGTGCCGCCGTGTTGTCGCCGTACATCAGAACCCACTGGCCTCGGGGTTCGGGTTGTCGCGGTCGCGGGCGACGTCGAGCATGTCGAGGAGCAGTTCGACCTGGAGTTTGTCGACGCCGTGGTCGGCGAGTTCTTTGACGGCGCTGACGGCGACGGCGTGCAGGATGGCTCGGTCGTCGGTGAGCCCGTGGGTGTCGAGGGCGGGGACGTCGTCGCCGTGGATCAGGTCGAGGTAGAGAAGTGCGTGTTCTTACTCGACCGAGCCGTCGAACGTGGCTGCCTCATCGGCCAGGGCTGCGATGTAGGAGCGGGCCTCGGCCAGAGTGACCGCGTGAGCGAGAAGCATGAGGGTGTCCCTTCGTTGAAGATCAGGTGCGCGCAACGCCACCGTCGGCCCGAGGACTGACTCCGGGACGGGCTGCTTCGCTGGGCTGTGGACAGCGGCTGGTTGTCCACAGACCGAGTGATCAGGGTCAGGAGGCGTGGCGTTCGAGGTCGGCTTCGATCTGGCGGCGTGCGGTGACGTCTTCCATCACGAACTGCACGAAGTCGGCGTCCCGGTCGGTGACCGAGGCTTCGGCAGTGGGAAGTGCGGCGGGTTCGCCGGGCCAGGTGGTCTGGCGGGTGGGTCGGTCGCGGTCCAGTCGGGTGCCGCAGGCGGCGACCCAGTCCCGCAGCCGGTGCCGGGTTTCGGCGAAGTCGCGATGCCATGCCAGCGGTGACGAGGGGGAGGCGTCGGAGCTGTAGGAGTTCAGCCAGTGCAGGTGCAGGGCGGACAGTTCCCAGACGAGTTCGTCGTGGCGGTGCCACATCGGCGGGACCTCGTTCGGCGCGAGGCCGTAGGTGCCGCGCAGCCAATGCACCCACGCGTTGAGGTCGAGCCACTCGGTCTCGGCCTCATCAGCGGTCAGGGTGTTCCAGTTGATCGGCCCCAGGGGCTCAGCCAGCGACGCCGACTCGAACGATCCCGGCCACTCCTTCTCGGTCCCGTTGTCGGCAGTGTCGTTCGCTCCGAAGTTCTGCCAAGTGTCGAAGACCGGATGCCGTTCCACATCGAGGACCGACGGTTCCGCGCCGGTCCGTTCGGGAGTCTCGTCGGTCATGATCAGATCCCGACAGCGGTCGAGGACGGCTCGACCGTGCGCTGGGCGTCCCTGCCAGACTCCGGCCTGGCGGCGCGTTCAGCAGCGGGGCGTTCGACGCTGTAGCGGGTGCGGGCGGTGTCGTGTCCGATTCGGCGGGCCACGAACTCCTCACGCTGGACGGTTTCGCCCTCGCGGTCGAACTCGTACTCGTGGACGTAGCCCGACGCCACGAACTGGTCACCGGCACGGAACCGGGCGTAGGCGCGCTCGGCCGCAGCCTTGAACATCACCATCTCGCAGAACTGCGGGTGGAGCTTGGTGAACGAACCGTCGGGCTCCTTGCGCCACTGCTCGACACCGACCCGGGCGCGGAACCTGGCGACGTCGCTCTTGCCGTACGTCAGCTCCGGTGCGGTGGCGATGAAGCCGTGCAGGCTCACCTGGGTGGGGATCGTCATCATCGACTCCTGACCTCACGCGACGCCGTGATCGGCGATCGCTCTCAGGAGTCAGGTGCGCGTGCAGTCCCCACGCGAGAAACGCGCTCAACGGTTCCAGCAGATGCGCTCGGATGTCTTCCGGGCCAGAAGGAAACACGAGCCTGCTGGACAGAACTGTCGGCACTCTCAGGCATGCTCTTCTTGGAGTCGCAGCGCGTTCTGGTCGGCGCGACCCCCGGTCGACGCCCAGACAAGGAGGAGTTCGGTGCCCGAGAGTCGCCACAAGTATCTCTATGAGCGCCTGGGCGACCAGGGCTTCCAGCTCTTGGTCAACGCACTTCTTATCGCGCAATTTCCTGACTACCGACCACTACCTGTTCGCCAGTCGGACCGAGGACGCGACGGCATACGTAGGTCGGATGACGAAAGCTTGATCTACCAAGTCAAGTGGTCGGTCAGCGGCAGCGAGAAAAAGTCCGTCTCATGGTTAACGAACGCCATCAAGACAGAAGACAAGAACATCAAGGCGCTCGTCGCCGAAGGGGCGAAGCAGTACGTCCTGGTCACCAATGTTGCAAGCACGGGCGGCAAACGAGGCTCGTTCGATGCGCTCGATCGGGAGCTTCAGGCCCTGAGCAAAACCTATGGCGTTGAGATGCAGTGCATGTGGAGGGAGACAGTTGACTCGCTCGTCGACAATGCCGACGACGCGGTCAAGTGGTCGCACGCTGACATGCTGGCCGGTTGGGATCTGATCAGCTACCTCATCGACCGCCGGTTCAAGGCCGATCGGGACAGTGGGCTCCGCGAGCTGTTACATAAGGTCGCTGCTACTCAGTGGGATGAAGACGACACCGTCAAATTTAGCCAAGTCGACATTGAGAGGGAGCGCGTCGCGGATCTGTTCGTTGACGTGACCGCTGAGCGTATCCGCGGCCCGCTTGCCAGCAAGAACGATCACCAGGTTGAGCCGTTCGTCGGCGGCGCGGCCGCCTACCTTCTGCGCGACAAGACACCGTTCACCTTGATCCGGGGAGCACCGGGGCAAGGAAAGTCGACGTTGAGCCAGTACGTGTGCCAGGCCCATCGGGCTGCGTTCGTCCAGGGCACTGACCGGAAGGAGGCGCTCCCGCGCGTCAAGACACCTCGATTCCCCATCCGTTTCGATCTCAGCGACTACGCGGTCTGGACGAGAGGTGTCGATGTCTTCGAGACGTCAGAGACCACCCCGAGACGGACCAAGAGCCGATCAGCCGCCCAAAGCACGATCGAGTGCTTCTTGGCGGACCTGTTGAGCCACGCGAGCGGTGGCTTGCCTGTTACTGCGGAGGACGTCCAGACGTTGCTTCAGCGCGTGCCCTCCCTCATCGTGCTCGACGGTCTCGATGAGGTCGGCAGCCCGACGATCCGGGCCAAGGTGGTTCGGGCCATCGACAGCTTTACGAGCCGAGCTCGGTCGTATCACGTGCCGCCAAAGATCGTGGTGACCACCCGGCCAAGCGCCGGTGAGCTCCCGGAACCGTCGCCCGACCGGTTCGAGGTGCTGATGCTGGCCCCTCTCGATACCGGCCAGCGGAACGAGTACCTCAACAAGTGGTGTCTGGTGCATGGCATCCGGGCCGCAGATGGCCGAACCCTCCGGAAGACGTTCAAGCAGAAGAGCGCCGAGCCGTACATCGGGGAGTTGTCCAGCAATCCGATGCAGTTGACGATCCTGCTCGAACTGCTGCACCAGCAGGGTATGGCGAGGCCGACGCAGCGCACTGAACTCTATGACTCGTACATGAGTCTGTTGCTGGCTCGTGAGGCCAACAAGCATCCCCAGTCGGTGAAGAAGCATCGCACCGACTTGATGGAAATCATCCCCTTCCTCGGCTGGTACCTACAGTCTCGCAGCGAAGAGCGGGGGCTCGGCGGTCGGATGACGAGCCAGGAACTGGACGCGGCGATGCGCCACTTCCAGCGAACCTACGAGAAGCCAGAGTCTGTTGTCGACGAGCTCTTTGAGGCAACCACCGACCGCCTTTGGGCGCTCACAAGTAAGGAAGAAGGGGTCTACGAGTTCGAAGTGGTCTCGCTTCGGGAGTACTTCGCCGCTCGGTTCCTATACAAGTTCGCTGGAGAGGGCGACCGCGACTTCGATAGTGCGATCGTGTTTCGCGAACTGTTGCGTCGCCCGTACTGGCTGAACACCGCCCGGTTTTACAGCGGCAACGCCCACGGTAAGGAGATTTACGCCCTGACCGCGGGTATCCGTGAGGAACTCGCTGAGAACCCCAGCAAGCATGTCCATGTCGCCATCTGGACGCTGCTCACTGACGGAGTCTTCACAAGTCGCCCGAGCGAAGCCACCGCGATCATCGACCTGCTGCTGAGCGATCCGGGCATCGACCACCTTCTCAGCGCTCTGGAGCGCAAGGAGATTCGTCCACTGCCAGACCTACCTTCGTCGTTCGATCGCAACCCGACCTGGGCGAGGCTGACCGCGGCGATCGCGGCGAGGCCGGGTGACCCCGAGAACCGCCAGCGGGTGCGTGTGCTGCGCGAGTTGATGTCCCTGCGCACTCCCTTCGGGAAGTGGTGGGCCGGGCAGCTCACCACGGCTGTCGGGACGGCGACGGAACGCTCCTGGCTCGAACTCGGTGCGGCATGCGAGGTGGCGGCCGGCCTGACTCTTGATTTCCCGAGCATCGATCTCACCCACGGCGGCGCTGAACTGCTACTCAACACCGGCGGCGCCCCACCGGAAGGCAGCGCTCTAGAGAAGGCTCTTCTGCAAGCAGTTCTCGACGGCGAGTGCCCGTGCGTCACCTCGATCCGGTCGCAGCCAGCACAGATCGCCGCGGCTTTCTCCCCCTCTGCCTTTAGGACAACCTCTCACGTCGGCTTTGCAGGCCAGGAGGAGACAGCTAACCGTCGACGGACGGATGCCATCGCCGCACTCCGCAGAAGCGGATCGCCGTTCGCGAAAGCAGCTGCAGCACGCCGCTTCAAGGCGGGCGAACGGGGCACCACCTACCCCTGGGCCAATGCCGCGACGCTCCTGTTCAACGAGGCCGGACGCTGCTGGCTAGCCTCGGAGATCGCGATCATCGGCGGCGCGGCACCACACCGATCCGGCCACACCACTACATCCGGCCCGACTGCCTTCGGCACGAACAGCCACCCCGCAACGATGCTTGCGCAAGGTCGCGCCAACGCGAAGTCAACTGAGTGGTGGCGACAGCAACTCAACCAGACCACCGATGACCTCTCGAAGGCGGAGTGGACGCTCGCCCTGTGGGCGATGGCATCGGGCGAGGTACTCAGCAACATCTTCACCGAATGGGAAGCCATGCTGGATGCGTTACCTCCCGTCCGCCGATCCGTCGTTCAGTCGGCTGCGCTCCGACTCGGCACGTGGGGGTTCCTCGCGCCGCGGAGGGTTCGGACGACGCCCAGGTCCGAGGATGCGCGCGCGCTGCTCGATGCCCGTGATGGCACGGTTGGAGCCCCGGATCCCGATGACCCGCAATCACCGCGCCGATCGGCACGCTGGCCGGCGCCGGGAGGTCGGCCTGCTCGCGGTCCGTCCGCTCCTGCGAGCGCGCCGCGATCGAAGGCCCTGCTCGCGGTGGCGAAGCAGGAAAAGTGGTTCCTAGTCGACAAGGCCCCCACATACCAGTAGGAGGCGATGTCCGGGCCACCGTCATAGCCGGTGACCTCACCATGAGGAGCTCTCGCCTGTTT
>DATCYH010000299.1:0-2281 GCA_036570405.1 Nocardioides sp. | reverse complement strand
GCGACGGGGCCGGCTCGCGTCGAGTCGGGGTGAAGCCGAATGCGTCGGGCACGGCGACGTGGTCGCCGACCGCGATGTCATCGACCCCCGTCGAGGCCAGTGCGGAGATCAGCAATCCGCTGCGCACGGCTTCACCCACCGACTCGTCGACCATCGCTGCGGTGAGCGTGGCCTCGACCTGCTCGGCAACGGCGCTGGTGACGCGCAGCCCCTCCTCGCTGGCCAGGGCACGCGCCTGCTGGGTGAGGGCGGCAGTGAGCTGGCGACGTTGGCGGGTGAGCGCACGCAGTTCGTCACCGTCGAGCGAGGCCTGCGCCTCGCGCAGGGCTGCTCCGACCTCGAGCACCTGGCTGACCTGCTCGTGCTCGCGACGGGCGAGCACGTTCACCACCCAGGCTGCCGTGGACGGCTTGCGCAGCGTCTTGATCCGGTCGGCGAGCGGTCGGTCCTGGGTGCGCAGCTGCTTGGCCATCGCGTCGCGTGCGGGCGTGAACTCGGCCAGCGTCAGCGCATAGAGCTCATCGGCAGCCTCGAGCAGCGTGGTCACGCCTAGAGCATAGGAGCATCGCCGGGACGGGCCCGGCCGGGCCACCGACGCCTGGCGAAGACGGACTCAGTCCCCGTCGTCGAGACCCTGCTCGATCGCATAGCGGGTGAGCTCGACCCGGTTGTGCAGCTGCAGCTTGCGCAGGGTGTTCTGCACATGGTTCTGCACGGTGCGGTGGGAGAGGACCAGCCGCTCGGCGATCTGCTTGTAGGACAGTCCCTTGGCGACCAGGCGGAGCACCTCGGTCTCGCGATCGGTGAGCTGTGGCTTGTCACCGGAGGCGGGCTCGTCGAGGAGCCGGCGATATTCGCCCAGCACGAGCCCGGCCAGCCCGGCGGTGAAGACGGTGTCGCCCAGGGACACCCGCCGCACGGCGTCGAGGAGCTCATCGCGCGAGGCGGACTTCACCAGGTAGCCGGTGGCACCGGCCTTCACGGCGTCGAGCACGTCGCCCTGCTCCCCCGAGGCGGACAGGATCAGCACTCGAGCAGCCGGGTCCTCCCGGACGATCTGGGCGGTCACTTCGACGCCGTTCGGCTCGGGGATCTGCAGGTCGAGCACGACCACCTGCGGCCGCGCCGCCGAGAAGCGGGCCAGCGCCTCAGTGCCGTTCGCGGCCACGGCGACCACCTCGAGGCCGGCCGCCTTGAGGTCACGCTCGACGGCATCACGCCACATCGGGTGGTCGTCGACGACCATCACGCGGATCGGGTCCATGGGAGTCCTTCCGGGATCCTGTTCGCGGATCACTGGCTGGGGCGGGGTGGGTGGACGTAGCGACCGCGCCGGTGGATCAGCGGGTCGCTCTCCTCACCGATGACGGCATGCTCGAGCACGACGGTGACAAGGTTCGACCAGCCGCGTTCCTCGACCGACTCCAGACGTACGCCGGCCCACGAGGTGACGCTGTCCAGCACCGGGCCCCACTCGCTAGTCGTCCACGAGGCCTGGGCGAACTGGCCACCGGGCGCGGGCACCTGTCCTGCGAACACGTCGGCAAGCTGATGATGCCCGTGGTGGAGCAGCTGGACCACGCCCCTGCCGGTCTCCTCGAGCTGGTCCATCAGGTCGGAGTCCGGGTCGATCAGGCCGATGATCCTGCCCTCGGGCCCCGCGGCCACCATGATCGAGGAGACGGTCAGCCCGGCGCGAGCCTTCTCGTCCCCGCTGGTCCACAGCGTCACCGGAGCCTCCAGCCTGCCGCGCAGACGGCGTACGGGATCGCGGTTGGCCTCGGGCTCGAGGAAGGGGTGCTCGCTGTGGATGGTCACGGCACGACTCTAGTCAGGCCTGGAGATGGTGAACTCCCACTCGGTGCCCTGTCCGGCCCCGGTGAAGAGCTCTGCCCTGCCACCGAGGTCTGTGATGCGCCCGCGGATGGACGAGGCGATACCGAGGCGACCGGCCCGCCTGGCCTCCTCGAGGCGTCCTTCCGCGATGCCGGGCCCCTCGTCGCGCACGGTGACGGCGACGGCGTCGCCGAGATCCTCGAGCAGCACCCAGGCACGCGCGTCCTCGCCGACGTGCACCACCACGTTGTCCAGGCACGCCTGGACCACGGCGACGATCTCGGCGACGGTGTCCGCGGGCAGCTCGATCGCCGTACCCGGTGTGACGACGCTGGTGGTGGGCGGACGAGCGAGTCCGATCCGCTCCAGCTCGCCGGTGAGATCGGTCGGTGCGTCGGTCGTGTCGAGCGTGTCCTGCTGCCGGATCAAGGAGCGCAGGGCGTTC
>DATCYH010000298.1:0-3590 GCA_036570405.1 Nocardioides sp. | reverse complement strand
ACACCCGTGACGACCAGGCCGAGACCGTGCTGCTCGGTCTGGCGCGCGGATCCGGCGGCCGGGCCGTGGCCGGAATGCGCCGCGAGTTCGATCGCTTCCGCCGTCCGCTGCTCGACGTCTCGCGCGCCGACACGAGGGAGTCCTGCGAGGCCGAGGGACTGAACGTATGGATGGACCCGCACAACGAGGACCCGAGGTTCACCAGGGTCCGCGTGCGGCACAAGGTGCTGCCAGTGCTCGAGACCGAGCTCGGGCCGGGTGTCGCGGTCGCGCTCGCCCGCACCGCCGACCTGCTCCGCCCCGACATGGAGCTGCTCGACGACCTCGCCCACACGGCGTACGCAGCTGCCGACGCCCTCACCGTCGACTCGCTGGCAGCCCTCCCGGCCCCGATCCGCACCCGCGTCCTGCGCCTGGCCGCCCTTGCCGCCGGTGCTCCGGGAGCCGAGCTGTTCCACGAACACGTGATCGCCGCCGACCGCCTCGTCACCGACTGGCACGGCCAGAAGTGGATCGATCTCCCCGGCCACTTGCGCGCCCTCCGCGCCGGCGGCGTGATCGAGTTCCGCTCGTCTCAGGAGTAGTCAGGAGTCACCGGGTACCGGGTGACTCCGCCGCTTCCCGGGCAAGATCTTGCCCGGGAAGCACCAGACTCACCGGGTACCCGGTGACTCCGTCCGAACCGGTGTGGCAGGCTGGCGCCCATGGATGCCTCCGACGTCGAGAGCGATCTGGTCAACATCCTCTTCACCGAGGAGCAGATCCAGGCAAAACTGAAGGAAATGGCCACCCAGATCGAGGCCGACTACGCCGGCAAGGAGCTCCTGATGGTGGGAGTCCTGCGCGGTGCGGTGATGGTGATGGCCGATCTGGCCCGCTCGTTGCACGGCCACGTCGAGATGGACTGGATGGCCGTGAGTTCTTATGGATCGGGCACCAAGTCGAGCGGCGTGGTGCGGATCCTCAAGGACCTCGACACCGACATCTCCGGTCGCCACGTGCTCGTGGTCGACGAGATCATCGACACCGGGCTGACGCTGAGCTGGCTGATCTCCAACCTGAGCAGCCGGAACCCGGCCAGCGTCGAGATCGCCACCCTGCTGCGCAAGCCGGAGGCCCTGGCGATGCCCGTCGAGCCGAAGTACGTCGGCTGGGACATCCCGAACGAGTTCGTGGTCGGCTACGGGCTCGACTTCAAGGAGCGCTACCGCAACCTGCGCGACATCGGGACGCTCGCTCCGCACGTCTATTCCTGAGGCACTCCTGACCCCCTGGGAATTTCTGCGACCATGTACCGTCAAACCTCACATGGTCACCGCTCACACGACGTGCTGAGCTGTCCGGAGAGAAGTCTGTGAAGCGTATATTCAAGGGTCCTTGGCTCTGGATCGTCCTGGCCGTCACTGCCGTGCTGCTCGGCCTGCAGTTCCTCGCGCCCGATGGCGGGTACGACGAGGTGCAGACTTCGCAGATGGAGGAGTACATCACCTCTGGGCAGGTCAAGGAGATCACCTTCCTCGACAACGACCAGGAGATACGCGCGACCTTGGATGACGACGTCGACCGCGAGGGCGGCAAGAAGGTCGTCGCGCACTGGGTGGCCGGACAGCAGAACGACCTCATCAAGCTCGCTCGCGCCCAGGTCGAGAAGGGCACGATCGAGAAGTCGAACTCCGAGAACCCGCAGCCCAGCTTCTTCGGCCAGTTGTTGGCCACGCTGATCCCGTTCGCGTTGATCATCCTGCTCTTCATCTTCCTGATGAGCAGGATGCAGGGCGGCGGCGGCGGCGTCATGAAGTTCGGCAAGTCCAAGGCCAAGCTGATCACCAAGGACATGCCCAAGACCACCTTCTCCGACGTCGCCGGCTGTGAAGAGGCGATCGAGGAGCTCGGCGAGATCAAGGAGTTCCTGCAGGAGCCGGCCAAGTTCCAGGCAGTCGGAGCCAAGATCCCCAAGGGCGTCCTCCTCTATGGGCCTCCCGGCACCGGCAAGACCCTGCTCGCCCGCGCCGTCGCCGGCGAGGCCGGCGTGCCCTTCTACTCCATCTCCGGGTCCGACTTCGTCGAGATGTTCGTCGGCGTCGGCGCCTCCCGTGTCCGTGACCTGTTCGAGCAGGCCAAGGAGAATGCTCCCGCCAACGTCTTCATCGACGAGATCGACGCTGTCGGTCGCCACCGTGGCGCCGGCATGGGCGGCGGTCACGACGAGCGCGAGCAGACCCTCAACCAGCTCCTCGTCGAGATGGACGGCTTCGAGGCGAGCGGCGGAGTCATCCTGATCGCGGCCACCAACCGTCCCGACGTCCTCGACCCGGCGCTGCTGCGGCCCGGTCGCTTCGATCGCCAGATCGGCGTGGACGCCCCCGACCTCTCGGGCCGGCGCCAGATCCTCAAGGTCCACTCCCGCGGCAAGCCGATGGCCCCCGAGGTCGACCTGCTCAGCGTCGCACGACGTACTCCCGGGTTCACCGGTGCCGACCTGGCCAACGTGCTCAACGAGGCAGCGCTGCTCACCGCTCGTCTCGGCCAGAAGACGATCACCGACTCCGCGCTCGATGAGGCGATTGACCGCGTGATCGCGGGCCCGCAGCGCCGCACCCGTCTGATGAGCGAGAATGAGAAGCTGATCACCGCCTACCACGAGGGCGGGCACGCCTTGGTCGCCGCCGCGCTGCCGGGCACCGACCCGGTGCACAAGGTGACCATTCTGCCGCGCGGCCGGGCGTTGGGCTACACGATGGTCCTGCCCGACACGGACAAGTATTCCCAGACCCGCAGCGAGATGCTGGACAAGTTGGCCTACATGCTGGGCGGCATGGCCGCGGAGGCGCTGATCTTCCACGACGTCACCTCCGGTGCCGGCAACGACATCGAGAAGGCCACTGGCCTGGCCCGCGCGATGGTCACCCAATACGGCATGACCGAGCGCCTCGGCGCGGTGAAGCTCGGCGAGGCCAACTCCGAGCCGTTCATGGGGCGCGACATGGGTCACGCCCGCGACTACTCCGAGCAGACCGCCGCCGCGGTCGACGAGGAGGTCAAGAAGTTGCTGGTCACCGCCCACCAGGAGGCCTTCGAGATCCTCGACGAGAACCGCGAGGTTCTCGATGCCCTGGTCCTCGCACTGCTCGACCGCGAGACCCTCGACAAGGCCGAGGTCGCCGAGGTATTCGAGGCACTCAACCGTCGCCCCGCCCGTCCGGCGTGGACCGGTTCGCCGGACCGCCGACCCTCGAGCCTGCCTCCTGTCGAGGTGCCCAGGAAGGACGTCGTCGAGGGCGAGGTCGAGGAGCCGATGGGTGACCCCGACCTGGCCACGCCGCACCACGCAGGTCCACCCGCGGGCGGACTGGCCGACCCCGGTCACCCCGACACCCCCGGCACTCCGGGAGCCCCGGGCACGACTCCCGGGCCGCAGGCATGATCTCGCCGATCCGTGCCGCCGACCGGGACCCTGCCAGCGTCCCGGAGTTCGACCACGCACGCGCCGAGGCCGCGGTCCGTGAACTCCTCCATGCGATGGGCGAGGACCCCGAGCACGAGGGCCTTCGCGAGACCCCGGCCCGGGTGGCACGTGCCTATGCCGAGGT
>DATCYH010000297.1:0-3177 GCA_036570405.1 Nocardioides sp. | reverse complement strand
AGTACCGCACTCACGAGACGGACTTCGGGGCGCTCGCCCAGGAACTGCATGGTGCTACCGGTAGCAACAAGGACACGTCGGACTCGAGCCGTGAGGACGATGCCGACGACTGGTCCGACTACGCGGAACCTCCGCGCGACTGACCCTGCTTCACTGCTGTCCCTGTCGAGCCATGCCCGGGGGACATCTCTCGCTGGCCCTGGCGCGATTCGTCGTGCCCGGTGCTCCCGGATGAGAGCTGAGCCGACATCAGGAACGCCCATGCCCGTAAGGGTCATGGGCGTCCCTGCGGGTTCAGCCCTTCAGCCACAAGCCGCGCAGTCGACTGACCTCGCGCATGCGCCGCTCGGCCAGGCGGTCGGCGGCGATGGCGGGAGGTACGCCGTCCTTCCGGGCCGTCTCGAAGACGTTGCGGGTGGTCTCGAAGATCCCGGTCGCGCGCTGCTTGGCGCGCTCGAAGGAGAAGCCCTCGAGCTCGTCATAGACCTGGATCAGGCCGCCGGCGTTCACGCAGTAGTCGGGCGCATAGAGGATGCCCTTCGCCTCGAGCGCCTTCTCGATGCCCGGGTGGGCGAGCTGGTTGTTGGCGGCACCGCAGACGATCTTCGCCGAGGTGGCCTCGACCACCTCGTCACTGATCGCGCCGCCCAGTGCGCAGGGGGCATAGACGTCGAGCTGTGAGGCCACCAACTCCTCGGTGGACTGCACCACCTTCACCTGGGGGAACTCGTCGCGGACGCGGTCCACTGCGGGCTGCCAGACGTCGGTGATCACGACGTCGGCACCGTCCTCGACAAGGTGGCGGACCAAGTGGTGACCGACCTTGCCGACGCCGGCGACACCGACTGTGCGCCCGGCCAGGGTGGGCTCGCCCCATACCGACTCCGCCGCGGCGCGCATGCCTTGGAAGACCCCGAAGGCGGTCAGCACCGAGGAGTCGCCGGCCCCGCCGTGGGCAATGGTGCGCCCAGTGACGTAGTCGCACTCACGGGCGATCTCGTCCATGTCGACACTGAACGTCCCGACGTCGCAGGCCGTGTAGTAGCGGCCGTTGAGCGACTGCACGAAGCGACCGTAGGAGCGCAGCAGCGTCTCGTCCTTGATCGTCTTCGGGTCGCCGATGATGACGGCCTTTCCGCCGCCGAGGTCCAGGCCGGCCAGCGCGGCCTTGTAGGACATCCCGCGGGAGAGGTTGAGCACGTCCCTCAGGGCCTCGTCGGTGCTCGCGTAGGGATGGAACCGCGTGCCGCCGAGGGCCGGACCGAGGGCGGTCGAATGGATCGCAATGATGGCCTTGAGGCCACTGGCCTCGTCATGGCAGTGGATGACCTGCTCGTGCTCGGACTCGAAGACATCGAGCGGAGGGGTCGATAGGGCGGTGGGACGGGTCACGAGTGGCGACCTCTCTGTGCGGGAGCCGAGGGGTGTGCGGCTCGGTGCGGAAGTGACCCACATGGGTGACGTGGATCTCATCCCAGAGTAGTTCGCGCGTGCGTCCCGGTGCCAACCGGCGCGACACGTCCACGCGTGTTGTGATGAATCGTTTGGGCATGGCAAACTGTTCCGCAGATTCGGACATATCTCATGAAAGAGGATGCATGCCCACCCCTCGCTCGGACGCGGACAACCTGCTCACCCCCTCGGAGGTCGCCGCGTTGTTCCGCGTGGACCCGAAGACCGTGACCCGATGGGCCAAGGCCGGCAAGATCGGTTCCATCCGCACCCTGGGCGGCCACCGCCGTTTCCGGGAGTCCGAAGTCATGGAGCTCCTGGGCACCGACGTCTCCGAGTGAGACGGACCGGACCCCATCGGGGCCCGGTCTCTGCTGCGGCACCAGCCGGAGCTCAGCGCATCCGACGCAGTCTGGCCGTGGCGTCCTTGAACCGGGCCAGGCTGCGTTCCCATGTCACGCCGAGTGCGGTCAGCACGACGCCGATCAGGCCGATCACCAGCCACTGCGGCAGGACGTCCGCGTGCCCGACCTCGCGCAGCACCAACGCGACTCCCACGGCCCCACCGATCAGCATCGGAGCCGACCAACGCTGCAGTGCGCCCACGAGTACGACGAGCGCACAGGCGAGCCCGAGCACAAGGGCCCGCAGGGAGACCGGGTCGGCCATCGCGATCACCAGTGACGGGCCCAGTGCCAGGATCAGGCCGGAACCGATCGCCCTGAAGCTGCCGATCGGACCGCGAGCCATCATCAGCGCTCCCACAGTGAGCAGGACCAGCGCCAGCGGCAGTGTGTAGGCCTCGACGGTCTCCACGCCGACCTGCTGCAGGCGGACCCACTGAGCCAGCGTCAGCAGCCCCAGACTGACCCAACCGAACCGGCGACGGCTCGGGTTGACCAGGGCAGTGATCGCCGCCAGCACGCCTGCCACGGTCAGGTCGATGGCCAGCCACGACTGCACGGACGCAACGCCACTCGCCTGGGCGCCATCAGTCTGGCCGGTCATCGCCAGGCTAAAGCAGGTCGCCACGAGCCCGGCCACCACCGCGGGCACTTCGCGCGCCGGCCGAGCGGCCAGGGTCGACCAGGCGCCGAGGATGACCAGGATCGGCGCGGCACGCCACTCGACGTCGATCCCGGCCAGGTGCATCAGCGTCCAGGTGAAGCCGGCGACCAGTGGCGCGAAGCCGACCTCGCCCACGGCTTGGGCGGTGCGGCTGCGGGTGGCGCCGGTGCGGCCAGCGCCACCTCCAGCGGCCATGCCCAGGGCCGCGACGGTCAGCAGTCCGGTCGCCACGGCGGTCAGTACGTCGTTGGCCAGCGACACAGCAATCGCGCCGAGGCTGGCGAAGGTCACCACGACGGCCGCCGTGCTCACCGTGATCTCCGAGCGCGAGCGGGTCGCGACGAGGCCGGCGACCGCGGTGAGGATCAACAGGGAGGCGAGAGTGAGCGCCGCGGGTACGTCGTACATCGCGGGCAGCAGGGCGATCGTGGAGACGGCGACCAGCCCGCCTGCGCCGATCCAGCGGGCCGGCGCGAAGCGCGCATGTACCAGTGGCGCGAGCAGGCTCACACCCACGCCGATCGCAATCAAGCCGACCGCGACGACGAGTGGCAGCAGCAGCGGCTCCCACCAGCGCAGCGAGTTGGCTTCGAGATGTACGCCGATGCCACCGCCCCACGTCGGACTACTGGTCAGTGCCGTGCCGGCGACGTTGCC
>DATCYH010000296.1:0-1914 GCA_036570405.1 Nocardioides sp. | reverse complement strand
TCGAGGAACGCGGCGACACCGAGAGCTACACCGGGCGTGAGGTGCAGCTGTTGGACAACGGCCGCTCGGCACTGCGTCGAGGGGCAGCCGCCGAGGAGTGGCAGGGCGAGAATGCTCAACCCCGCAAGGCGATCAGCGGCCGCAACGTCACCCAGATGCACTATGCGCGCCAGGGCATCATCACCCCCGAGATGGAGTTCGTCGCGATCCGCGAGGGTTGTGACGTGGAACTGGTCCGCAGCGAGCTCGCGGCCGGCCGCGCGATCATCCCGCTCAACGTGAACCACCCTGAGGCCGAGCCGATGATCATCGGCAAACGCTTCCTGGTGAAGGTCAACGCCAACATCGGCAACTCGGCCGTCACCAGCTCCATCGCCGAGGAGGTCGACAAGCTCACCTGGGCCGTGACCTGGGGTGCGGACACGGTCATGGACCTCTCGACCGGCGACGACATCCACACCACGCGTGAGTGGATCATCCGCAACAGCCCCGTCCCCATCGGCACGGTGCCGATCTACCAGGCCCTGGAGAAGGTCAACGGTGAGGCCGACAAGCTCACCTGGGAGATTTTTCGGGACACCGTCATCGAGCAGTGCGAGCAGGGCGTGGACTACATGACGATCCACGCCGGGGTGCTGCTGCGCTACGTCCCGCTGACAGCGGACCGGATCACCGGGATCGTGTCGCGCGGCGGCTCGATCATGGCGGGTTGGTGCCTGGCCCACCACGAGGAGAACTTCCTCCACACCCACTTCGACGAGCTCTGCGAGATCTTCACCCAGTACGACGTGTCCTTCAGCCTCGGCGACGGGCTGCGGCCCGGCTCCACCGCGGACGCCAACGACGAGGCGCAGTTCTCCGAGCTGCGCACGCTGGCCGAGCTGACCGAGCGCGCCTGGCAGCACGACGTACAGGTGATGGTCGAGGGGCCAGGTCACGTGCCGCTCAACCTGGTCGAGGAGAACGTGACCCTCCAGCAGGACTGGTGCAAGGGCGCGCCGTTCTACACGCTCGGGCCTCTGGCCACCGACATCGCACCGGGCTATGACCACATCACCTCCGCAATCGGAGCCGCGACGATCGCCATGCACGGCACGGCGATGCTCTGCTATGTCACGCCCAAGGAGCATCTGGGACTGCCCAACCGTGACGACGTGAAGACCGGCGTGATCACCTACAAGCTCTCCGCACATGCGGCCGACGTGGCCAAGGGTCACCCGCGGGCCCGCGACTGGGACGACGCGTTGAGCAAGGCACGGTTCGAGTTCCGCTGGCGCGACCAGTTCGCGCTCTCGCTGGACCCGCACACCGCGGAGGCGTTCCACGACGAGACGCTGCCCGCAGAGGCGAGCAAGACGGCGCACTTCTGCTCGATGTGCGGCCCGAAGTTCTGCTCGATGAAGATCAGTCAGGACGTGCGGACACGATTCGCTTCGGACCTCACCCCCGAGGTGGGGATGAAGGAGAAGTCCGCGGAGTTCGTGAAACTGGGTGGGACTGTCTACGTCGAGCCGGCCGCCCCCGCGTGACCCGTCGAGGCGGCCGACCGTAAGGTCGGCGGCGTGCCAGTCCGCCTCGTCGCCACCGACCTCGACAACACGCTGCTGGGCCCGGACCTGCACATCAGTGACCGGACGCGAACGGCACTGGACCGGGTCCGGGCTGCCGGGATCCATGTCGTGCCGGTGACCGCTCGGCAGCCTGTCGGCCTGCGCCTGATCGCAGAGGAGTGCGGCTTCGTCGAGTGGGCGCTGTGCGGCAACGGTGCGCTCGGGCTTCACCTCGGGACCGGTGAGCGGTTGTTCGAGCGGAGCATCACGGTCGAGGCCCAGCAGGCCCTGGTCGCCGCACTCGAGGTAGCAGTACCCGGCGTCCTCCACGCCAGTGTGCGGGAGGAGGGCGAGGTCTTCGTGG
>DATCYH010000295.1:0-2408 GCA_036570405.1 Nocardioides sp. | reverse complement strand
TTGGGAACCGATCGACGAAGCCGACTTGCTCGGCCGAGCAGCCGTCGTCTGCGCCGCGCACGCCGGATACAGCGAACCTGACTACGCCGTCGACCGCAGCGGCTGGCGTGCACCCGTGCGGCTGGCTGACGGGCCCACCCTTCCCGGTCTGGGCGGGGTACTCCAAGCAGAGAACGACCTCCTCGTACGGCTCAGCTACCAACCCGACGCGTACAGCCTGCGACTGACCCTGGACTCCCAACGCATCGTCTCCCACCACGCCGCCAACCTCGCCCCGGCCGCGACAGGCCATCGCGACGTCGCCGCGAAGTGGGCCGAACGGGCCGAGACCTACACGCTGCTGGTCGACCAGACCCGCAACCTCCGCGGCCTCGTTGGCCACGGAGTGGCCGCCGCGCAAGGTGCCCTCGCCGCATCGCGAATTCGAAGCATCGATCCCAACACCCCCGTCGAGCCGCGGGCACTGCGGCACCTCAACGCGCTGTTCACTCACATCGACCGCCGCGTCGCCGAGACCATCGCGGCCGGCGCCGACGACCGCAGCTACCTGATGCGCATCGGTATCCCTCGCGTTGACCTGTCCGCCGGCGGCGCGGTTAAGCAACAGCGATCCCGCCACATTCCTCTCGACGTACCTCCAGGTGCCCCGGTGTTGACCACGGCCAAGACCCGTCTGACGCCCAAACCTGATGAACCGCGCGTTCCGGTTGGTTCAGCACGCTCACGCGCGTCCTTCACCCAGAGCGTCGAGACGGGCCAACGCCACGGGCCGCAACCGCCCTCAGAGTTGTCGCTCTGAGCGCGGCGAGGGTCAGGCGATCTGGTAGGTCTCATCCCCCACGGTGACCTCCACCTTGAGGCTGCCGCCGAGTGCGTCGGCGTAGCGGCGCAGGGTGTCGACCTTGGTGAAGTCGACCTGGCCACGCTCGATCTCCGAGACTCGTTTCTGGCTGACCGAGAGCGTCTCAGCGACGTCAGTCTGAGTGAGGGCCATCATCTCGCGTAGCTCACGGAGCTTGTAGGCACGGACCTCGGCGAGCATCCGCTTCATGTGGGCTTCCTGCACCTCAGGGTTACCCGGCCGCTCGGCGAGCAGGTCTTCCAGCGTCTTGCCCATCTCAGCTCCCGCCCTTCTGCTTCTTCACTCGCGCCAGGTGCGCGTCGTACCGGTCATCAGCGACTGGGATGTTCTTGCGGTACCACTTGTCCCAGCGCCCTTGCTTGTCTCCAGCCAAGAGCATGATCGCGTGCCGCTTCGGGTCGAAGGCGAACAAGATCCGCACCTCACTCCGTCCGGACGAACCCGGCCGCAGTTCCTTCATGTTGTTGTGTCGCGATCCCACGATGGTGTCCACCAGCAGCCTCCCTAGTCCCGGGCCGACGGTTGCCAGGATCCGGATCGCCGCGATGATCTGGTCGTAGGTGTCGTCGTCTGCCGCCTTGAGCCAGTCCTCGATCAACTCCAGACCAACAACCCAAGGATACCCTTTTCCTTCTACATGGGAAAGGGTATGCCGGTCGTTATTCATCACCCACCTTCTCTGCACGTGGTGCGAGTGATTCAAGGATCTCGGCTGTCACCGGATTCACGGCTTCGTCGGGCTGGATGTAGTGGTCCTTGGTGATCTTCGACGACGTGTGGCCCAGCATCTCGGCAGCGAGATCGGCTCCCCCGGCCCGGTCGAGGACTGTGGCGACGGTGCGCCGAAACGAGTGCGGCGTCACCCCTTCGATCCCGACCTCGTCCATCACTGCTCGGAGCCGGCGCCGGATGTTGTTCGTCGTCAGCGGCGTTCCGTTGCGGGTGAAGAAGATCAAGTGTTCGGGATCGTCAGCGGCGAGCTTGACCAAGCGCTGGCGAAGAACTTCCGAAGCGAACGACGGGACCGACACCGTGCGAGTGGACTTCATCGTCTTGGGGTGGCTCTGGCGGTGGGTTGGCTTCCCCTTGGGCGAGACGATAGTTCCGCACAGTCGCACCGTGGCCGGAGAGCTCGTCACATCCACATCGCACTTGCGAATCGCGAGGACCTCACCAATGCGTGCAGATGTCCCGAGCATGACTTCGATGATCTGCTCCAGCTGGCCATCGGGCGGCGGGCCGGAGAAACCCGGGCCTCTCCGCCAGGTGCGGGCGCCGTCACGAATGGCTTGAACCTGGTCAGCCGTCAGCGCCATCGCCTGCGATGGCGGCTTTTGCAGACGCACCGTGTCGCGAACCGGGTTGCGCGGAATCGCGTCGTAGCGGACGGCCAGCCCGAGCGCGAGGCTCAGCACAGTCCTGGCCTGCTTGGCGGTGCTGTAGCTCTTGGTGGCCGCGAGTGTCTTGATGAACTGGTCGACCTTGCGGACCGTGATCTCACGAAGCGTGTAGTTGGCGAATGCCGGCAACACCAGTTTTTCCATGT
>DATCYH010000294.1:0-4657 GCA_036570405.1 Nocardioides sp. | reverse complement strand
CGCGACCATCCGCGACGAGGCGTTGAGCCGACGCATCGCCGTCCGAAGGTAGGCCCTTGACGGTCTCTGGGCTCAGCCCCAGCTCGGCAGCGACCTCGAGGTTCGTCGCACCGTGGTCCACCAGCCGCAACACCTCCACCTCGCGCGGGGTCAGCTGCCCGACGCCGACGGGGCGCTGGTCCAGGTCCGGTCCCCCGAGGTCGATCAGGAAGCGGGAGAGCCGCTCCCGCACCGCCAGGTCCTTGGTCTCCACGGTCACGGCCGCCAAGTCCGCCAGCGCCCCGGCCGTCGGCCGCACCGGTTTCTGGGGCTCAACGTCGGGGACGAGGCCTGCCAGGGCGGCATTCAGGTCGCGCTGCAGGTGGCTGGCCACCACGGTCGCACCGCGCACCGCACGATCGCCGATCGCACCTCCCCGGACCGCGCCGTAGAGCACTGCCTGGACGGCCCCACGGACGAGGACCGGCACGGCCATCACAGAGGTGAGGTGCTCCTCGTCGACGACGATCCGGTCGTAGTGGTGGGTGATGCCCTTGGGGGCCGCGTAGTCCTCCGCCCGCACCAGGACGGCGTCTCGCAGGACCGCCCCTCCCACGCCGCGCCCAGGATCTACGGTCAAACCGTGAAGTGACTGTCCGATCGTGCCGACCAGCCGATCAATCACCAGGCGCGGTCCGGCGCTCGTGTTCCGGACAGCGCCGCCGAAGACAACGGGCAGGCTGGTGGTGCGCTGTAGACGGTGCAACCGCTCGGGCAGCAGTCGGGTCAGGGTTTCGCGGACCGCGTCATCGCCCGACGGTCCTCCGAGGCTCTCACGTGTGGAGCGTCCATCGCGACTGGTCACTCTTCCATCGTGCCACCCGACGAACTTCCGTACGAGCGGATGACGTGCGTCATACCCCCGCATGGGGGTATGATGCACGTCACTCCTTGTACACCATGGTCCCGTCACATCCCGCCATGGAGGGCTCATGAGCACGACGCAGACCCCCTACCAGACTCCCCTGCCCGAGACCCCGACCGGATCGGTCTCCTCGTCGGAACCGACGGGAGGCGCTGCATCCACGACAGGAGCTCCAACCGTGGCCTACCGAGCCGCCCGCGACCAGCTCCTCGCGCTGCGCGGCGACCACGCCAGGGCGCTGGCAGAGTTCGCGTGGCCGGACGTCGGGGGAACGTTCAACTGGGCGCACGACTGGTTCGACGCGGTCGCCCGGGGGAACGACCGAGCGGCATTGGTGATTGTGGACGAGGACGGGTCGACGACCCGCCGCAGCTACGACGAAATGGCCCGCCGGTCAGACCAGGTCGCCGGGTGGCTCGCGACCAAGGGCGTAGGCCGGGGAGACTCGGTGATCGTGATGCTCGGCAACCAGGTCGAACTGTGGGAGTCGATGCTCGGCCTCATGAAGCTGGGTGCGGTGGTTATGCCGACGACCACGGCGGTCGGATCCGCCGAACTGGCCGACCGGATCGAGCGAGGAGCAGCACGAGCGGTCATCTGCGACTCGGGCGACGCGTCGAAGGTGGACGACGTGCCGGGCGACTACCTGCGAATCGCCGTCGGCAGCGGCGACACGCGGACGGGATGGCTGGACCTGCACGACGCCTACCAGCAGCCCGAGGAGCCGGTGGTGCACCCGGGCACCGGGCCTGATGACCAATTGCTCCTCTACTTCACCTCCGGCACGACCTCGCGGCCCAAGCTCGTGGAGCACACGCAAGTCTCCTACCCGGTGGGTCACCTCAGCACGATGTACTGGCTGGGGCTGCGTCCCGGCGACGCGCACCTGAACATCTCCTCGCCGGGCTGGGCCAAGCACGCGTGGTCGTGTTTCTTCGCGCCGTGGATCGCGGAGGCAACGGTCTTCGTCCACAACTACACCCGCTTCGACGCCGCTTCATTGCTGGGTGTGCTGCGGGAGCACGAGGTGACGACCTTCTGTGCGCCGCCGACCGTGTGGCGCATGCTGATCAACGCTGACCTCTCCGGGGGCCCGGGCACGCTGCGTGAGGTGATCGGCGCCGGCGAGCCGTTGAACCCAGAGGTGATCGAGCGAGTGCGGACCGAGTGGGGCCTGACCATCCGTGACGGCTTCGGCCAGACCGAGACCACGGCGCAGATCGGGAACACCCCCGGCTCGGCACTCAAGCCCGGGTCGATGGGACGGCCACTGCCCGGCGTACCCGTCGTGCTGGTCGACCCGGCCACCGAAAAGGTGGTCGAGGGCGTCGGCGAGGGCGAGATCTGCCTCGACCTCGCCGGGCCCTCCGGGCGACCGGTCAACCTGATGACCGCTTACCGAGGGGACGAGGACCGGAACGGCGCCGCAATGGCCGGCGGCTTCTACCACACCGGCGACGTCGCGACCCGGGACCAGGACGACTACATCACCTACGTCGGGCGCACAGACGACGTATTCAAAGCCTCGGACTACAAGATCAGCCCGTTCGAACTGGAGTCGGTGCTGATCGAGCACCCGGCGGTGGCTGAGGCGGCGGTCGTGCCTGCGCCGGACCCGGTGCGGCTCGCCGTGCCCAAGGCGTATGTCGCCCTGGCGCCTGGCTTTGAGCCGACGAAAGAAACCGCGCGCGAGATTCTGACCTACGCCCGCGAGCACCTGGCCCCCTACCAGCGGGTGCGGCGGTTGGAGTTCGACGAGTTGCCGAAGACGATCTCGGGCAAGATCCGCCGCGTCGAGCTGCGGAGGCGCGAGAACGAGCTGGCCGAGCGTGCGGCGTCCACGGGATCTGTGGCCGGCTCCGGCCGGGCCGCCCGGGGCGAGTGGCGCGACGAGGACTTCCCGGAGCTGAAGCCGTGACGCGGGCGGCTCTGCCAAGGCAAGAACGCGAGGCGTTCGTCTCGCGCAACTCACGACGAATGGAGCACTCATGGATATCGATTCAATGACCACGACGACGGCGACGCCGGAGGAGGGTTCGGCGACGTCCCCGCCCGACTTCGACCTCACGTGGATGTCGGCATGGCGGATTCGCGAGCTCATCGGTGACCGAGTCATCACTCCTACGGAGGTGATGGAGCACTTCCTCGCCCGCATCGAGAAGCTGGAGCCGTCGGTTCACGCCTTCTACTCCATCGATGTGGAAAGCGCGCGAGCTCAGGCGGCTGAAGCCACTAGGGCTGTGGCGGCCGGCGAGCCTCTTGGCCCGCTGCACGGCATACCCACGGCCGCCATCGACATCAGCTTGGTTAAAGGAGTGCCGAACCCGGTATGGGGCATCGAGTCGCCCGAGTTCGATGACATCCCCATAGAGCGCCTCCGCGAGGCCGGTGTGATCTTCATCGGAGCGCTCAACAGCTACTTCTGGGAACCGAAGGATCGTCCGCGCAACCCGTGGAACGTGGAGCTCGACCCTGGCAACTCGAGCCGCGGGAGCGCCGTCGCCGTGGCGGCCGGGATGCTCCCCGTGGCCGTCGGCATGGATGGTGCAGGCTCGACCCGCCTTCCCGCCGCGTGGTCAGGGGTGATCGGCATCCACCCAACGCGAGGACTGGTCCCTCACGCGGAATACCACAAGCCTTCCCTCAACCTGACCAGAACTTGGGGCCCGGTCGCCCGCGATGCACGCGACGCTGCGCTGCTGCTGCAGGTGATGGCCGGCCCAGACGGGCGAGACATCGTGTGCCGCATGGAGACGCCGCCGGACTACTCCACCCATCTCGAGGACGGCATCGATGGTGTCCGGGTCGCGTGGACGGACGACTACGGATACTCCAAGAAGTTCTGGATGGACGAAAGCGCGTCGATCACCGCATTCGCGCGGGAGGCCATCTTCGGGCTGGCCGAACAGGGCGCGCAGGTCGAGGCGACGGACGAAGTATGGGAACACCCGATTCCGGCGTTCGCCGCACTGGGCGAAGCTTTCGCCAGTGTCGCGTTCGCGCCCCCTGTGCAGGACGGGCTCGCGGAGCGTGAAGCTCGAAACGACGAGGAGTGGGGCGTGTCCACGGCGGCCGAACTGATCGTGCCTGATATGCCGACGTGGGACGAGCCCTATCGGATGGCGGTCGAGAGCCGAAAGCGCAATTGGGACACCTTTGCACGCGTTTTCGAGAATCACGATGTGCTCATCAGCACGACCACCCCATTGCCTCAACAGACACTGGCCGAGTGGGGCCTTATATCGCGTCACTACCTCTTCGGGGGATACTCTGCGCACACCGCGTTCCACAACCACTTGGGCCTGCCCGCTGCGAACGTCCCCATCGGACTCCTCAACGGGCTGCCCATCGGCGTGCAGGTGACTGCGCCTGCCGGCCGTGACGATCTCATCCTCACAGTCGTGCAGGCGATCCAGGATGCCCATCCCTTCACCGAGCGGCCAGGGGTGGCCGGCTGATCCCTTCCGCCTTCACGCGGCGGACCCGGCTGGAGGGAAGCACCTGGCTCCGGCTCCGCCCCTCCAGCCGTCAGCGACGAACAGATCGAGCATGCACTGCCCCGCGTAGCCGAGATTGATGATCTCGAGGCCCGCCTGCTGGGCGGTGACGACCGGCCACGACGAGGTGGGCTTGACCGCTTCTGCGCAGTGGCTGATGGAGCTTCCGTGATGGATCCACACTGGTCGATGTGGAAGCTCTGCGGGCTCGGTCGGCGCTGCAGCCTCGATGGCGACCAAGTCAACCGCGACCATC
>DATCYH010000293.1:0-2251 GCA_036570405.1 Nocardioides sp. | reverse complement strand
GTCGGTCGCCGGGCCGCTGGCAGGCCACGACGTGTTCCCGCCGATGGTGGTGCAGATGGTCGCCTCGGGCGAGGAGACCGGCGCCATCGACCAGATGCTGCAGAAGATCTCCGAGTTCTATGACGACGAGGTCGAAGCGATGACCGAGGCGCTCACCGCCCTGATCGAGCCGCTGATGATCGCATTCCTCGGTGGTGTCGTGGGGGCGATGATCATCGCCCTCTACATGCCGATCTTCAAGGTCTTCGAGCTGATTGGCTGAACAGGCGCGCCACCGCGTCCACTCCAGTGCCCCCGACGCATGATGGGATCTGTCTCGTCGGGTACTGGAGCGGCTGATCAGTGCCCGGGAGGAGCAGGCGCACAATCACCGATCCGTGCAGAACTCGGGCATGTGGTGGACTCGGAGGATGGAACGGTTGAAGAACTCGTTGCAGGTGCTGATCGTGGACGAGGACGTCGAGCGAGCCACTCCGCTCAGCACGGGCTTGGCTGCGGCAGGCCTCGGCGTGCGGATTGCCGCCGGCGATGCCCCGGCCAGGGCGGTTCTCGACGAAGCGAATCCTGAGGCCGCTGTGGACGTGGTCGTGTGCGATGCCGACGCGTCGGACGGGGCCGTCGAGCTGTGCCGCTGGATCAGGGAGCACGATCGTCACAAGGCCACCCCGGTCGTGTTCCTCACCCCGATGACCGACACCGAGCAGCTGCTCTGCGGGCTGGAAGCAGGCGTGGACGGATTCGTGCGAACGCCGTACGTCCTCGATCAGCTGTTGGCCAAGCTGCACTCCGTGGTCGCGGCCCAAGAGCTCGGCGACATGGAGCGGCTGAGGAGCTTGTTGGCCTCAACCCTCGAGGACCTCGTCGACGCCCTCGGCAACGTGCGTGACGGCGAGCAGGTGCTCGAGACCGTGCAGGCGAAGCTCGCCAGCCAGCTCCACATGGCCGAGCTGGAGCGCGAGCGACTCAGCGCGGTCGTGGCGGCGGCGCCGGTCCCGCTCTTCGTGACCGCACCTGACGGCACTGTCTTCAACGCGAGCGAGACGTGCGCGGCGACACTGCAGATCGACGCCGAGGCAATCCTCGGCCGCCGACTCCACGAGGTGGTCCGGTTCACCGATACCGATGGCCAGTCGGTGCCGGCGGAGAACCTCCCGCATCGGGTGGCCGCGGAGAAGGGTGAACCTGCCACGTGTGGCGAGTCGTTCGACCTCTTCGTGACCAGGAGCGACGGGGAACGGCTCCCGGTCGTCCTCCAGTCCTCGCCCATCCTGGACGCGCAGCTACGGCCGGTCGGCAGTGTCACCACGGCGCACACCGTCGGCGGGCTGACCGAGCATGACTCGACGACCGGCCTTCCCAACGCGGCCACATTCCTGGACCGGTCCGGCATCCTGGTAGCAGGTCGTAGTGGAGGTGCGGGGTTGATGGTGCTCGAACTGGACCGGTTCGACGTGGCCCAGGTGTCGTTGAGCGGCAGCACACGCCAAGGCATCCTGGTCACCGTGGCGCGACGCCTGCGCCACCTCTTCGATGCATCGTCACGCGGGTCCTCAGGCCCCGCCTCCTTCCTCGCCCATCTGGGCGGGCACCGGTTCGCGGTCATGCTGACCGACCTTCCGGACTCGTTCCAGCTGGTCCATCTCGCCGAGGCGGCCCGACATGCGATCGCATCCATGGACTCGACCAGCGCGCAGCGGCGCCCGTTGACGGCCTCGGTGGGCGTGGCCTTCGATGACGGCGACCAGCGAGGACCGGAGCTGTTCGTGGCGGCGAGCGAGGCACTGCGCAACGCCCAGACCGGCGGTGGCGATCGCGTGGCCGTGCTGGCCCCCTCAGCAGCCAAGGAGGTGATGGAGCGCCGACAGCTCGAGTCCGACCTGCGAGCGGCCGTGGCGCAGCGCGAGATCACTCTCGACTACCAGCCCGAATACGACATCACCACGGGTGCCCTCGTCGGATTCGAAGCGCTGGCTCGCTGGCACCATCCGGAACTGGGATCCATCGCCCCACCTGTCTTCATCTCACTCGCCGAGCAGACCGGGCTCATCGTCGAGCTGGGGGGACAGCTGCTCGAACAGGCCTGCATGGACGCGCGCTCGTGGTCGCAGTGGCACGGCAGGATCGTGAGCGTGTCGGTCAACGTGTCGCCACTGCAGTTCGGTGACCACCTCCTCGAGCGCGTCGACCGTGCCTTTTCCCGAAGTGGGCTGGCGCCGGAGCAGTTGGTGCTCGAGGTCACCGAGAGTGCGGC
>DATCYH010000292.1:0-6923 GCA_036570405.1 Nocardioides sp. | reverse complement strand
GTGGTCACCGCAACCCGAACAGATCAGGCCAGGAGCCCACGCAGATAGGCGGCCTGCCCGACGTGCTGCGTGTCGTCGTTGATCACGCTGACCAGACGTACGCCGAGTGTCACCGGCGGATCCCAGCTGGTGTCCACGACCCGGTCCAGGTCCTCCTCGCCGAGACCGCCGACCCAGGCGATGGTCTGTCTATGCGTCTCGCTGAGATAGGCGGCCAGCTGGTCACTGCTCGCCCGCACGCGCCCGGCCTGCTCCAAGGTGTGTCCATAGCCGGTGTCATCGGCTGGCAGGTCCAGGGCAAAGGCGTCGACGAAACCACGCGCAGCCCACACCTGCTGGAGTCCTGCGGCATCAGCCACGTGGTCGTCCTGGACCCGGGTCAGGTGCCAGATCAGCCAGGCGATCGAGTTGGCGCCGGGGCCTGGCCGGTGCGCCAGCTGGTCCTCGGAGAGCCCGTCGAGAACGGCCAGTCCACTCTCATGGATCCGTTCGAAGGAGTCGGTCAGGAGCGTCGCGGGGGTCATGTCCTCCACGCTACGCGGGTCGTGACCGTGGACGCGTCGTTGTGGAGTGCCCATCACCGCAATAGCCTCTGCGAGGAGCCCAACCGAGGAGATGTTCATGAGCGGCACGTTCGAATCGTTGAACCCGGCCACCGGAGAGGTCGTCGGGGTCCACCCCATCGATGACGCCTCGAGGGTCAACGCCGCCGTCGAGCGCGCCCGGGCGATGGTGCCGTGGTGGAACGAGATCGGGTTCGACGGACGCAAGGACGTGCTGGACCGCTGGCGCAAGGTGATCACCAACCGGCTCGACGAGCTGGTCGAGGTGGTCCACCTCGAGACCGGCAAACCCCGCCCCGACGCCACCCTCGAGGCCGGCCTGGCTCTCGACCACCTCCAGTGGGCCGCCGCCCACGCCAAGAAGGTGCTGGGCCGTCGGCGGATGAACTCCGGTCTGCTGATGGCCAACCAGGCCGCGCAACTGGAATATCGCCCGCTCGGCGTCGTCGGCGTGATCGGCCCGTGGAACTACCCCGTCTTCACCCCGATGGGCTCGATCTCCTATGCCCTCGCGGCCGGCAACCCGGTCGTCTTCAAGCCCAGTGAGTTCACGCCCGGCGTGGGCGTGTGGCTGGCTGACAGCCTCAATGAGGTGCTCCACGACCAGTCGATCCTCTCCGTCGTCACCGGGTTCGGAGAGACCGGCTCCGCGCTGTGCCGCGCCGACATCGACAAGCTCGCCTTCACCGGCTCCGGCCCGACCGGCAAGAAGGTGATGGCGACCTGCGCGGAGAAGCTGATCCCGGTCATCATCGAGGCCGGTGGCAAGGACCCGCTGATCGTCGACGAGGACGCCGACATCACGGCCGCCGCGGACGCCGCCGCATGGGGTGCCTTCTCCAACGCCGGCCAGACCTGCGCCGGCGTCGAGCGGGTTTATGTCCACGAGCGGGTCTATGACGAATTCCTGGCCGAGCTCACGGCGGTCACCAAGTCGGTGCACGCGAACGCCGATGCCCAGCTCGGCCCGATGACCATGCCCAAGCAGCTCGACATCGTCCGCTCCCACATCGACGACGCCCTGGCCCGTGGTGGTCGCGCGCTGGTCGGCGGAGCGGGGGCGGTCGGTGACCGGTTCGTCCAGCCGACCCTGCTGGTCGACGTACCCGAGGACTCGATCGCCGTCACCGAGGAGACCTTCGGCCCGACGGTGACCGTCCGCAAGGTCAAGGACATGGACGAGGCGATCGAGCTGGCCAACAACACCCGTTATGCCCTCGGCAGCACCGTGTTCTCGAAGAAGAACGGTGAGGACCTCGCCTGGCGGATCCGGTCCGGGATGACCGCGGTCAACGCCGTGATCGCCTTTGCCGGGGTGCCGTCGCTGCCGTTCGGCGGCGTGGGCGAGTCGGGCTTCGGCCGGATCCACGGCGCGGACGGGCTCAAGGAGTTCACCTATGCCAAGTCGGTCACCAAACAGCGGATGAAGCCGGTGATGAACCTGACCTCGTTCACCCGTGACGCCACGGCGGACGCGCGTTTCGCCAAGGTGCTCAAGCGGCTCTATGGACGCTGATTCTTCCTGGGGATGAGGAATTCTTCCTGATAGTCTCCCTGTATGGCGCTGAACATCAAGGACGAGTAGACCGACCGTCTCGCCCGAGAGCTGGCGCGTGAGGCCCATGAGTCGATCACGGTCGCCACGCGCATCGCGCTCGAGGAGAGGCTGGCCCGGATCCGCGGCACGAACAGACCGTCGGTGGCGGAGACCGAGTTGCGTCGCATCATCGAGCGCGGACGGGCACGCGCGACGTACGACGCGCGCCACGCCGATGAGCTCCTCGGCTATGACGACGACGGGCTGCCCGGATGATCGCCGACACCTCGTCGCTCGTGTGCATCGTGCTCGGGGAGCCGGACGCCGAGTCGCATGCGCAGGCCATCCTCGGTGCCACGCGGGTGGCCATCTCGAGCGCCACCCTGGTGGAGGCGAGCATCGTCCTGGAAGCCAGGCAGGGTCCGGACGCCACCCGTGACCTGGAGTTGTTGATCGAGCGCTGTGGCGTGGAGGTGGTCCCCCTCGATGCCACTCAAGCACGCGAGGCCATGGAAGTCTGGCGCCGGTTCGGGAAGGGACGCCACCCCGCTGCCCTCAACTTCGGTGACTGCTTCGCCTATGCGCTGGCCAGGTCCACCGACGAACCCCTGCTCTTCAAGGGCGATGACTTCTCCCAGACCGACATCCGCGCTGCGCTCGCCTGAGCCGGGCGGCTAGGGCAGGCTGGGCACATGCCGAAGACCAAGCGGGTCGCACCAGACCCGACCACGAAGGCGGTCCAGCAGTACGCCGCGATGCAACCTTCGCTCCGTGGCGCCACCGACGCGTTCCTCGAGCTGATCACCGGGTTGCTCGACGACGCCGGCATCAACTACCTCTCGGTGACCGGCCGGACCAAGAGCGTCGCCTCCTTCGCGGACAAGGCGGCGCGTCTCGAGGACGGTGAGCCGCTCTACCCCGACCCGATCAACGAGGTCACCGACCAGATCGGGATCCGGGTGATCACCTATGTGCACAGTGACGTGGCCGCGGTGGCCGACCTGCTTGCCGGTGAGCTGACCGTCCTCGACGACCGTGACCTGGGCGTGGAGACCGCGAGCGAGGGACGCTTCGGTTATTCGAGCCGTCACCTGCTGGTCACGCCGAACGCCAACGACGTACCAGCCGATCATCCGTTGCTCGGGCTGCGTGCCAGTGTCCAGTTGCGCACGGTCCTGCAGCACGCGTGGGCCGAGTTCGAGCACGACGTGCGCTACAAGGGCACCGTGCCGGACGAGCACGTGAAGGACCTGGATCGCCGCTTCACCCTGGCCGCGGGGCTGATCGAACTTGCGGACAAGGAGTTCTCCAAGATCCGCGACCGGCTCCGTTCGAGCGTGGTCGAGGAGCGTGGACCGGCCGACGACCTCGACCCGCGCCTGGACACCAAGGAGCTGGCCAGCTTCCTGGCCGACATCTATCCCGAGAGCGACTGGTCCCGCCCGGACCACTACGGCTGGATCTCCGGTCTCCTGCTCGAGCTCGGGATCGTCTCCTTCGACGAGCTGAGCGGACTGCTCTCCACGCTCGACAACGACGCGATCAACGACCGGATGGGCTACAAATATCCACCCGGGGCCGTACGCCGCCTCGACGATGCCCTGCTCGCGGTCTTCGGCCACCGCTATGTCGATCTGCACGGCAACTCGCACCGGACAGAGCTGCTCGAGAAGCGGTTGGAGAAGCTCCGCGCCCAGTCGGACGCGCCTACGATGCCGTCATGACCTTCTTCGACCTCGCCGATCCGGCATTCGACGTGACCTCGCCCGTGGTCCATGCCGTGCGCGAGGAGCAGTGGTACGTCGAGACGTCGTACGGCTGGGCGGTGCTGCGCCACGAAGAGGGAGCGGCGCTGTTGCGGGACCGTCGGTTCCAGCAGGGCAACGGCAAGTGGCCCGAGCAGAACGGCGTACATTCCGGTCTGTTCTCCGACTGGTGGAAGGAGACCCTGCTCAGCCTCGAGGGTGACGACCATGCGCGGATCCGGCGGCTGCTGATGCCTGCCTTCCGCAACAAGGTGATCGCCGCGATGCGCCCGCAGTTCCAGGCGCTGGCCAACGAACTGATCGACGGTTTCGCCCCGCGCGGTGAGGTGGAGTTCATCAGTGAGTTCGCTGAGCCCTACGCGGCCCGCATCATCTGCCAGCTGCTCGGCCTGCCCGACGACGACTGGAAGCAGGTCGCGCACTGGGCCGATGAGCTCGGCTTCTCCTTCTCCATCGATGTCGGCAACCAGGTGCCCCGCATCGAGGCGGCGCTGAGCGAGCTGACTGCCCACCTCGACAAGGTCGTGGCCGACCGGCAGGCCAACCCCCGCGATGACCTGGTCTCCACGCTGGTCCAGGCCAGCGTGGACGGCGACCGGCTCACCCGCCACGAGCTCGACGTGGCGCTGGCATTCCTCGCGTTTGCCGGCATGGAGACCACCCGCAACCAGCTCGGCCTCGCACTGCAGACCCTCCTGGCGCACCCCGACCAGTGGGCGCTGTTGGCACAGCGGCCCGATCTGGGCGGCAACGCCGTCGAGGAGGTGATGCGGGTCAACCCGACGGTCACCTGGGTGACCCGTGAGGCCGTCGAGGACGTCGACCTCAACGGCCTGCACATCCCGGTCGGTGGCGTCGTACAGGTGCTCTCCCACTCGGCGGGCACCGACCCGAGGGCCTACCCCGACCCCACCTTCGACATCACCGAGCAGCGGCCACCGCACCTGGGGTTCGGCGCCGGAATGCACCACTGCCTGGGTCACTTCGTGGCGCGCACCGACATGGCCGTCGCCCTGCCGCTGCTCGCCCGACGGATGCCGGACGCCGTCCCGGACGGGCCGGGTCAGTGGTTGCCGGTTTCTGGAAACACCGGCGCGCTGCGGTTCCCGATCCGGTTCAGCGCGCAGAGACCCTGAACCCGGCCGAGTCCCTGGTGCGGGCCTCGTGCCGTGACGTCACCGCGACGATGAACGTGCGGTAGTCGCCTCGTCGGGCCCCCGCTCGCCGGGTCACCTCGACGGTCAGGGTCCACTGCTGCCCCTTCCGCATGTAGGGCGACATGAGGGTGCCCGCCTCGATCTGGGCCGTCACGTCGCGGGTGCCCGCGAGATAGCGCACCCGGAACCGGCTGTTCGAAGCGCTCGCGCGCAGGCTGTAGCGATCGGTCGCCGACGCGTCGTTGGTGATCCGCAGGGTGGCCCGCTGCTTGCTCCACACCCGCCCGAGCGTCGCCCGGACGGTCTGCTTGCTCGCCCCGCCATAGACGTTGTTGCCGGTGTAGTAGCGCTGGCCCGAGGCCTTGGCCATCGCGTCCGGGCGGCCGATGGTCGCCGCCTTGGTGACGACGTACGACGCGGTCGCGGTGTCGGTGTTGCCGGCTGCGTCGGTGGCGGTCACCGTCACCTCGTGCGTGCCCGGCGTCCGGGTGTCGAGCCGGTCACCGTTGAGCCCCGTGGTCGCGCAGTCCGCCAACCCCGAGCCGCCGTTGTCGCGGCACGAGAAGGCCGGCGTCGTCGAGGAGCCCTGGGCGACCGAGGCCGGCAGGGTGAGGCTGACGACCGGGTCCACGTTGTCGGGGAGGACGCCAGAGGCAGCGCGATAGGTGAAGAGCCTCTTGGTGAGATCGGTGTTGGTGTCCCGGATCGACCAGATCCTCTGGCCCTGCCCGTTGATCTCGGAGGCGACTGACTCCCGTGCGGCGGCCCACCCGATCAGGCGGTTGCCGTTGGGCAACTGGACCACGCCACCGGCGAAGAGCGCGAAGCCGCCCTCGTCGTACGACGAGATCAGCGACGCCGCACCCCTCTCCTCGTCGAGGGCATATTCGGTGATCCGGGTCGAGGCGCGACGCTGGGTGCCGTTCGCCCGGTCCTGGGGATCCACACACATGTCCCGGGTGGCGTCCGCCGACCCGTTGTCGAAGATCAGGATGTTTCCGTTGGGCAACTCGCTGGCGGTGTGCTGCGCACACGGCCCGCCGAGCGCGTCGTCGGGGAAGGTGAAGTCACTCGTCCGGCCGCCGAGGCGCCAGAGCACGTCGCCGGCCTGGTGCCCGTCCTCGCTGCGACGCGCGATCTTGAACACGGCGCTGAGGTGCCGGAAGGAGAGCAGCAGGTTGCCGTCGGCGGTCTCGACCACGGAGTTGATGTGGGCATAGTCGTTGTTGGTGGCAGGGACGACGCTCTCGCTGGCGATGTCGACGTGGTCGGCGCTGTTCCAGTCGAGAGTCACGTTGCCGGCGGAGTCCAGCTCCTGCACCACGGCGTCGAGCTTGCCGGTCGCGCTGTTGGGCTCATAGCCGAGCAGGATGGTCCGGCCGTCCGTGGTCCGGATCGAGTCATGGCCGTCGGTGTTGTTCCTGCCGACGGTCTGGTGCACCGATGCGGGCTCGAGGTCCTCGCCCAGCTCGACCAGTGCGCCGCCGCTCCGACCAGTGGTGGCAGCAGACTGCCGCGAGCTGGTGAAGGCCCCGTTCGGCTGCTGCTTGAAGTCGATGGCGCTGGACCACTCCGTGTGCACGTGGACGGGCACGCCGTTGCGGTCCACCGCCGTCTCGAAGAACGGCGAGCCGACGCCGAAGTCGCTCAGGCTCAGCAGCACATGTCCGGGGGCGACCGCGCTGCTCGCCGGCGTGGTGCGCTCGAGGATGGGGAAGCGGGTGGGGAGATAGATCAGGGAGTAGGCCGAGCGTCCGCTGTCATCGTCGAAGATCACCGAGATCTCGTCCCCGGGCTCGAGACCGGTGATCGTGCGCGAGCCGGTGGTGGGGGCGCCGTTGACGAGCACCCGGCCGCCGGACCCCGCCGGGGTGGCGGTCACCTTCACCGTGCCGGTGGC
>DATCYH010000291.1:0-3262 GCA_036570405.1 Nocardioides sp. | reverse complement strand
CTTCACCGCCGACGTGCGCGGCCAGTCCGAGCGCGACGCCGATGACCTGCTCGCGCAGGTGCGTCCCGAGGACCTCACCAAGTTCGGCCTGATCCCCGAGTTCATCGGGCGGCTGCCGCTGATCGCCAGCGTCACCAAGCTCGACCAGGAAGCGCTGGTCCAGATCCTCGTGGAGCCGAAAAACGCCCTGATCAAGCAGTACCAGAAGCTCTTCGAGCTGGACGGCGTCGAGCTCGAGTTCGACGAGGACGCCATCAAGGCCGTCGCGGACCGTGCCATGGAGCGCGGGACCGGCGCCCGAGGGCTCCGCGCGATCATCGAGGAGGTCCTCCTCAGCGTGATGTATGACGTTCCTTCCCGCGGCGACGTGGCCAAGGTCGTCGTCACCGGCGAGGTCGTCACCGATGGGATGTCCCCGACCCTGATCCCGCGCGAGACCAAGAAGAAGAAGTCCGCCTGAGCCAGGCCGCACGGCCAACCGGTCAGCCGATCGGAGTAGTCCTTTCGGATCATTTTCGTGCGTGGATGGGGCAATGACCGCTGGGCCGGTGGACAATGTGAACCACCGTCCATGTCATCTGTCCCGGGGGAGTCATGAGTTCTGAACACAAGAGGCCGCTCTACGCCTTTGTGGTGCTCACACTCGTCTGTGGCGTCTTCATGGGTTACAGCGTGAAGGCCCAGGCGCTGATCGGAAGTCTCCTCAGTGAGCCGAACGGCCTAGCCCAGGTGAGCGTGGCACCGGTGCTGCGACTGCTCGAAGTGACGGACGCGCCGGCGTCTTCGAGCACTGAGAACGCCCAGGCAGCAAATGCCTCCGCGGCCGCGGCCTCTGGCGCCCACGGGATCAGTGCCGGGGCGTTCGACGCGGCCCGTGTCGGGGACGACGGCTCCACGCCGGTGGCTCTGCCGGAGCACGCCAAGGGCAAGGCGAAGGGCCACGCCAAGGTCGGCAAGGCCAAGGGGCACGCCAAGAAGGGCAAGGCGAAGGGCCACGCCAAGATTGGCAAGGCCAAGGGCCACGCCAAGAAGGGCAAGGCCAAGGGCCACGCCAAGGTCGGCAAGGCCAAGGGCCACGCCAAGATCGGCAAGGCCAAGGGCCACGCCAAGAGGAGCGGTTGATCCTCAGCCCGCGACCTGTTCGGTGTCGCACAGCTCGAGGACGAAAAAGGTCCGGCCACCTCGCGGTGACCGGACCTTCTGCTTTTCGGAGCCCGGCTCAGCTCGACTCGTCCGGGAGCTCGGCCAGCTCGACATCGACAGTGAGCTCAGTCGCCTGCTCGTCGACGGTGGCGACGAACTCGCCGGCGATGCTGGCAACCCGGACCAGGTCCTTCTCGGCCTTCTGCACCGAGGCGATCATGTCCGCGGGACCGGTGAACTCGACCCGGGCGATCGGGTGCCGCTGCTTGACCTTGGCCCGAGACTTGGCGCCACGCAACCCACCGAGGGCCGCCGCGACATGGTCGAGCAGGTCAGCGGTCGACGATGCAGCCGAACCGAGCTCGGTCGCGGTCGGCCAGGCGGCCCGGTGGACCGACCCGTCCTGCCACCACGACCAGGCCTCTTCGGTGACGTAGGGCAGGAACGGGGCGAGGAGCCGCAGCTGGGTGTGCAGGGCAACAGCCAGGGTGGCTTGCGCCGACTCGGTGGCGGCACCGCCCTCGTCGTCGTACGCCCTCTCCTTGACCAGCTCGAGATAGTCGTCGCAGAACTCCCAGAAGAACTTCTCCACTGTCTCCAGGGCACTGGTGTAATCGTAGGCGTTGAACGCGTCGGTCGCGGCCGTGATCACGTTGGCGAGCTTGCCGACCAGCGCGAGATCGACGGGCTCGGTGACGGCGAGCAGGTCACGCTCGGTCGCCCCGACGTTGCCCAGGACGAACTTCGACGCGTTCAGGACCTTCATCGCGAGTCGTCGGCCGACCTTCATCTGGGTCTCGTCGAAGGGCGAGTCCATGCCGGGACGGGCCATCGCCGCACGCCAGCGCACGGCGTCGGCGCCAAACTTGTCGAGGATGTCGTTGGGGACCACGACGTTCCCCTTGGACTTCGACATCTTCTTGCGGTCCGGGTCCATGATGAAGCCCGAGATCATCGCGTGGGACCACGGTACGACGCCGTTCTCGTGGTGCGAGCGGACCACCCGCGAGAACAGCCAGGTGCGGATGATGTCGTGGGCCTGGGTGCACAGGTCCATCGGGAAGACCCGGGAGAAGAGGTCCTCATCCGAGCCCCAGCCGCCCGCCAGCTGCGGGGTCAGCGACGAGGTCGCCCAGGTGTCCATCACGTCGGGATCACCGATGAAGCCGCCGGCCTGGCCGCGCTGTGCCGCGTCATAGCCCTGAGGGGCATCGGTCGACGGGTCCACCGGGAGCTGGTCCTCGGTTGGCAGGAGCGGGTGCTCGTAGTCGGGCTCGCCGTCGGCGTCGAGCGGGTACCAGACCGGGAACGGGATCCCGAAGAACCGCTGGCGCGAGATCAGCCAGTCGCCGTTCAGGCCGCCGACCCAGTTGTCGTAGCGGTGCTTCATGTGGGCCGGGATCCAGGTGATCGCGTTGCCCTCGTCGACCAGCTCGTTGCGCAGCTCCGCATCGCGGCCCCCGTTGCGGATGTACCACTGCCGGGTGGCGACGATCTCGAGCGGCTTGTCGCCCTTCTCGTAGAAGTTCGTCATCCGCTGCGTCGGCTTCGGCTCGCCGTCCAGGTCACCGCTCTCGCGGAGCTTGGCCACGAGTGCCTCGCGGGCACTGAATGCGGTCTTGCCGGCCAAGTCGTCGTACGCCGCTGCCGCGTCGTCGGCGGCGAGCCATTCGGGGGTCTCGCGCAGGAAACGACCGTCGCGGCCGATGACGGTGCGGACCGGGAGGTTCAGCTCTCGCCACCACTGGACGTCGGTGAGGTCACCGAAGGTGCAGCACATCGCGATGCCGGCGCCCTTGTCCGGCTCGGCGGCAGCGTGGGCCAGGACCGGGATCTCGACGCCGAAGACGGGCGAGGTGACCGTGCTGCCGAACAGGTCGGCATAGCGCTCGTCGTCCGGGTGCGCGATCAGCGCCACGACCGACGGGATCAGCTCCGGTCGGGTGGTCTCGATGTGGATGGGGGTGCCGTCGGGGCGGTGAAACGCGACGCGGTGGTAGGCGCCGGCATATTCACGGGCCTCGAGCTCGGCCTGGGCGACGGCCGTCTGGAAGGTGACGTCCCACAGCGTCGGGGCTTCCTGCAGGTAGGCCTCGCCACGGGCGTGGTTGCGCAGGAA
>DATCYH010000290.1:0-3443 GCA_036570405.1 Nocardioides sp. | reverse complement strand
GCTCGCCGCGCCGCCCCACCGGGGCGGGCAGGTGGCAAGGCCGGGGTCATGGCACTTCTGGCAGCATCCCTGTCGGCCATCGTCGCGGTGGTCATTGTCGACCGGGATCCCCGTCCGGTCCCGACCTCATCCCTGGAGACCACCGACGTCGGATCGACCAGAGTCCCCGACTCTGCGATGCCCCAGCCGGCTCCCTCTCAAGGGGTAGTCGCCAAGCGCTCGAAGCGCAAGCCAGCGCCGCGGGTCACTGCGCCTGAGCCCGCCGTGGTTCCGGAGCAGGGACCAGGCGTCTTTGACACCGCTTCGGCCGCCGAGAGTGCACCCCCAGGCGCCACCACCTACCGAGTCGAAGTCGAGCGAGACCTACCCTTCGATGTCCATGAGGTCGCCTCGTTCGTCGAGGCAACCTTGGTCGACGACCGGGGCTGGACATCCAGGCACGCACTCGCTCGCGTCGAGGGCGATTCGGACCTACGCATCGTCATCGCCAGCCCAGAGACCGCTGATTCACTCTGTGCGCCCCTGGACACCGGCGGCCGTCTATCGTGTCGCAACGGCAGCAACGTCGTCATCAATGCTTGGCGGTGGCAGTTCGGCGCGGACAGCTACACCGGCCAGTTAGAGGCGTACCGCCGTTACGTGGTCAACCACGAGACCGGCCATGCCCTTGGGTACGGGCATGTTGGCTGCTCTGCCCCGGGTGCGTTGGCGCCGGTGATGTTGCAGCAGACGAAGGGCTTAGACGGCTGTGTCGCCAACCCTTGGCCGGCTCGAGTCGATCTGGCTGGCCACTGAAGCGGTAAGGCGCGACAGCCTCCACCGGCGAGCTCGACAGCGTCGTTGATCTGACCGTCATCCTGTTCGGTCTCGGCCATCGACGGCGCCTGGGGTTTACCGTCGAGGCGAGCTCGGAAGGCGTTGTGGGGCGGTTAGCGCGTGGGCTCGGCGAGACTTTGGCACACCATTGCATCGTGCTCGTGCAATGTCGGGGCTTCACGCCCACCCCACCGTCTGGGTAGCCGGGTCGCGTGCATCATCAGCTTGAGTTTCGGAGCCGCGGAAGCATCAAGATCACCCCGACGCCATCCCGATCGCTCCGCGATCCATTTGGCCGACTGATCCACACTGCGACCGCACTACTGATACCGATCTGGGCCGCTGCGCCTGAGCCACTCCCGTGCGAGCGCCGACTCTCACGGCGCGGCCGGTTGCGGCTCGACGCCGAACAGGGCCAGCACGGCCAGGGCATCGCTGACATCTTCGAGGTTCTCGGCGGCGCTTCCCTCGAAGTCCGGGACGGGACGCTGATCGGCTTCCTCCTGAGTGGTGGCCGGACCGTTTTTCTCAATATCGTCGATCAGCCAGTCCATCTCCTTGATTTCCTTGCGCTGGGCCCTGATGATCCCGTCGGCGAGCTCACGGACTCGTACGTCGTCGATGTCGGCCCGCTCACTGGTCAAGATGGCTATCGAGTGGTGCGGGATCATGCCCTTCATGTACGCCTGGTCGTCGACCAACACCTGGGAACGCGAAAGGTACAGCCCACCTGCACCGAGCAACACCGCCACCGCCACGAGCACGACGTTGTAGACGCGATTCTTGTACATCATGCTGCGCATGAACGCGAACATCACCAGCGCCATGGCCCCGCCCATCAGCAGCGCCATGTAGAAGCGCTCCTCGCTCCACCGCACGTGGTCGAAGGCGAAGACGTTGGAGTACATCAAGACGAACATCACCACGGTGGAAGTGGCGATCATCAGCCCGAACCGCACGTACATCCGCCGCTCGTGGGACTTGTGCCCCTTCTGCTGGTCGTGTTCCTTCTCCCGGTCGCTGGGCTCGCTGGCACCGGACGGCTCCTGCGTGTGATGCGATGACATGGGGATCGTCCTTCCGGATGGGGGTGGGTTGCGGTGATTGGTGTCGCTCACCTTGGCGTCAGCTGTCGTCGTCGATCGGAGCGCGAGACATCTCGATGAGCTGACGTAGGCAGTGCTGTCGAAGTGGCTCGGGAAAGCCCTCTGCGAGCCGGTAGTACACGATCCGGCCCTCCTTGCGTCGTGTCACCAGCCCGGCGGTACGCAGCACCCGAAGGCCGTAGGAGACCGCGTCCTCGCTCACCGACAACGCAATGGCGAGGTCGCCCACACAGAGCTCCTCGACCACGTCGAGGGCGTACAGCAGTCGCGCACGAGTGGGATCGGCCATCAACGAGAGCACGCTGGTAAGCCGGTCCCCCTCCTCTGCCGTCGGCAGGCGCTCGCGGGCCATGGCAACCCGTCTCGGATCGACCGGATGCTCGTGCCGGTCACCGCGACCGGTGATCTGGACCGGCTCATCATCCCGGGAGCGCACAAACTCGTCGTCGGTCACAGCGCATAGGTACCCAACACCCGTGCGGCTATGCGGGTGATCCAGCGTGTGGTGGGTACAGGGAGAAGAAGCGACCCATCCAGGGTCATCAGCCGGATGACCCGCCGCCGTAACCAGAGGAGGAATCGTGGCTCACACCAAGATGCTGGAGGCTTACCCAAAGGACCTGGGGAACATCGATAAGGAGAAGTTGGCCGAGTGCATCGCGGCCTGTTTCGAGTGCGCCCAAGTCTGCACCGCGTGCGCCGACGCGTGTCTGTCGGAGGACATGGTCGCCGACTTGACCAAGTGCATTCGCACCGACCTGGACTGCGCCGACATCTGCGTGGCCACCGGGAACGCGTTGTCGCGACACACCGGGTACGACGCCAACGTGACCCGGACGCTCTTGGAGGCCTGCGCGACCACCTGCAAGGCGTGCGGCGACGAGTGCGAGAGCCATGCTGACATGCACGAGCACTGCCGCATCTGCGCCGAAGTCTGCCGCCGCTGCGAGCAAGCCTGCCGTGACCTCCTCACCAACCTGAGGTAGAGGTCAGTTCCGACGATTCTCTTGGCCATCGCTCCCCCAGCGTCTGGAGTTTTCCAAGCCGCCGAGGTGTTCTCGATGAGGAGGAACGGGGTCCGCTGCGACGTAGGAGTGGCCCGTAGGTGGATTGGCGACGACGCTCGCACCAGATTTCCCCGTTCTTCAACCTCCGCGAAACCGGCTGGAGTTGGCTCGACGCCGAGTCCCGTGATTGACGACGAGATCTTCGCTTACGCGATCGTGGACGTCGCACACGATGTCGAAGCCACTGCAATTCAGGCGGGCGATCTAGACCGAGCGGCAAGGGTGGTGGAGATCGCAACCGCCGCCGCGCCCTTCGACGTAGTCGCCCGCGTCGACCATGCCGCGAGTACCTCGATGAGGCAGTCATCGCTGATCCGACGACAATCTGGGGACCGTCGATCTGCCTAACCTCATCGCAGAGGCAATCAAGCAGCTGACCCCGGCCAGGAGCCAAGAATCCTGAGAAACCTCAGGACACAATGCGTCACTGAGAGCGGCGAGTGTGTCGCCGATG
>DATCYH010000289.1:0-11360 GCA_036570405.1 Nocardioides sp. | reverse complement strand
CGCAGCTCGAAGAGGCTGGCCTGGTTCGACGGGTCGCTGGCCGCACCGGCGGCACCTTCATTACTCACGGCAAGGTGGAGCACGACCTCACCAAGGTCGTAGGAGTCCCCGCCTACCTCGCCCGACAGGGTTACGCCGCCGGCACCCGTGTGGTCTCCACCCGCATGGGAGTTGCCGACACCATGACCCAACGTGCCCTGCAACTTCCGGCTGGCAGCCTGGTGCTCGATGTACGCCGCCTGCGCCTTGCCGATGGAAAGCCCTTCTCGCTAGACCACGCGCGCATGCCCGCCGAACGGTTCCCGGGCCTGCTCGAGATGTCGCTCGGCGGCTCGATATACGAGCTCTTGGAGTCCGAGTTCGATGTCGTTCCTGCCGATGCCGAGGAGATCATCGAGGTCGTGAACGCTACCGAAGAGGAAGCAGCGCTCCTCTCTGTCACCGCCGGCGACGCGCTGCTCGGCATCACGCGCACGACCTACGACAAGGACGGCGTGCCGATCGAGTTCTCCCACGACCTGTTCCGTTCGGACCGCACTCAGATCATGATGCGTACGCCAGGGCGCGGCCTGCGTGGGGTGCCGTCCGACCAGGCGCACTTTGCGCGCATCTCGTCGCTGCCCGAGTCGAGTTAGGTTCCTTCGAGCACCTGCGGGGTGCCCCGAAGGACTGCCCGGCAAGGTGACTCGCTCACACTGCCACCGCTTCACACAGGACCCGGTCGCGGAACTCTCCGCGCAGCGAATCGGCAGCCACGACGTCAACCTCGACGCGAAGCAAATCGCGCAGTGCGAGTCGCAGGCCGACCTCATCCAGCAGTGTGGCCTCCTCAGTGAAGTCGACCAGCAGGTCCACGTCGGAGCCAGGCTCATCCTCACCGCGGGCCACGGAACCGAAGACCCGTGGAGACATGGCGCGATGTTCCGACCACCGCGAGGATCTCGTCGCGATGCAGCTTCACCCGAACCGATGGCCTACCAGCCAACGCGCGCTTGATTCGTTCGAGCACTTCGACGCTCGGCGTACGGCGTCCATTCTCGTAGGCCGAGAGGTTCGGCTGGGACACCTCGGCTGCGCGCGCCAACTCCGACTGGCTCATGCCAGCCGCCAGGAGATGCGTCACTCGCAGCCGTCGCGGTCGCCTTGAATTGCGCGGTGCTCGCCTGGGTCGTGTACGCCGCTCCGGTCAGGGCAGGGCAGGACCGTCCAACGTCCCCCCGTCAGACCTGATCCCGACGCACGTCATTTCGACGCCCTTGTTCGCTGTTCGACCCACCGATTCGTGTTCTCGACCAGTCGGTTCACCGCTGGGCTCTTGTAGGTGGCGACGTCGTCACCCTTGGCCACGTCGCCGAGGGCATCGCGAACCTGCCCGATCAGCCTGGCCACTTCGTCGCGAATCCACCCGGCCTCGACGAACAGCTCATCGGCTACCCGTGTCCAGTCCTCCACCTTCACCGAGGCAGCACGGAAGGTGCCCGCAACCGACATCGACAGATCGATGCCGGTTCCATCGGAATGGGCCAGGTGACTGTTCAGGTCATAAAGAGGAGCGAGCGCAACGTTCGAGCCGCTCAGCATCAGCGAGTAGTTGCGTGCATGCGCGTCGGTGCCACACACCAGCCAATTGAAGATGAGGGCCTGAGCGAAGCGTCGGTTGTCGCCATCGTCACCCGCGGTGCTGTGCTCGTTGATGAGACGCGCGACTACTGCAGCGCCAGGCCCGCCCTGCGATTCGTACTTCCGGGAGGGCCTGACACCCAGCGCCTGGCACATGTCTTCCTGGTGCAGGCGGCTCCACGCGCCAGTGCGCGACTGGATCCGGTCGTAGCGCCGCACCACGACAGCACGGGTGTCACCGAACTGCTCGACCGATGAGCGGGCGACTCGAAGCCCAAGGGTGGCAGCGGTCCGCATCGTGACGTGCTCGACCAGATCCTGGTCCTCCATCCCCGGGATGGCTGGCTTGATGATGTGCGTCGAGGGGATCGCCCCGTGCGGGTCCGTCCAGCCGCTATCTGTCCGATGCAGAGCGATCTTGGCCTGAGCACCAGCCAGCGAGAACTTGCCGGTCTGCGAATCGTCCAGGGACACCGGCAAGTCGGCCTTGGCGCGCCGCAGCATCTCGGCCACATCATCATCAGTGAGTTCCCGCGCTTCGCCCGTCCGATCGAGCACCACGTCGAGCCTGCTGGGCCGGACGAACTGGGCGGCGCCCGCGACGTCTTCGCCCACGTGCGTCATCAGGGCCAACGCGCCTTGCTCGGTGACGCCGAAGCGACGCCGCCACTGACGCAGTGTCTCCGGGCGGTCAGGCAGCAGCGCCTCGACCCACGGAACCAGGACGGTCTCTCGGTAGCGACCGGTGGGGCCTGGCATCGAGACAGAGAGCGGAGTGAAGTCGTCTGCGGCCGCATCTTCGTAGCGCATCCGTGCCTTGTTCTTCCCGGTCCGGTTGATGTCACCGACGACCCGACCGTTCATCACCACAAACAGGGTGTGCTCGTCAGACACCGGGTTGGCCGCTCTCACTGGTCGTACTCCCTCAGATGCCTGTCGAGGTCGAACGTCTCTCCGGGTTCCGGGGTCGCCCCGGTCGCGGTGATGGCCGGCCGTTTGAGGACCACGGCGACGTCGAGTGCCGCAATCACGCGCATGACCATGTCGAGCGGAGCGGAAACCTTCTCCCCCATCTCGAACGAGTTGAGCCACTGGCGGCCCACGTTGGCGAGTTCGGCCAACGCCGCCTGTGTCAGACCTTCAGCCAGTCGCTCTTCGCGCAGCGCGGGACCGATGTCGTCAGGTCGGGACACCTCAATCGTTGTCGCCATACGACGACATTATCATTTGTCGCCATATGACGACACAGGTTTGCAGTGCTGAGCCTGCGAGCCGGCTCTGTTCGCGAGGGCGCCCCCGATAGTGTCCGGGGGTGGCCAGTTCTCGCCGATCCAGTGCCCGTCGGCGCAGTGCGTCCCCGCGCCGGGGCGGCGCGAGGCAGTCACAGCGGCCGTTGCCGACAGCCGGGCCGGGCGAGCGACTGTGGGTGCTCGACGTCCCCTACGGGACACAAGTCGACGATGCCACCTGGCACCCCGCCGTCAAGACCCATCTGTACGTCGGACGTGCCGTCCCCGAGCACCTCGCGCCCTACGTTCCGGGTCCCTACACGCTCGGTCGGTTCATCGAGAACACCCTCAACCCCGACGACCCGACACCCAACCCCGAACCGACCGAGGCACTCGAACCCCGGATGATCCAGTACGAGGCGGCCGATGCGATCGCGGCACGTGCCACAGCAGGCGGACGGCAGTTCCTGCTGGCCGATGAACCCGGCGTGGGCAAGACGATCTCCGCTGTCCTCGGAGCCAGCGCGGTGAGTGACCTGCGCGGGTCACGACGCGTGCTCGTCATCGCCGACCGACCCGCCGCGATCACGATCGGTCACTGGTGCCGCACGATCGAGGCGCTGGGTCACGACGGTCTCGAATGGGTCGTGATCACGTGGGACCGACTGGAGAAGGTCAAGGGCCACACGTGGGACGTGATCATTGCCGACGAGGCCCACGCCCTGCGCCGTACGACGACGAAGCGGTGGAAGCTCTGGGCGCAGATCTCGGGGCACGGGAAGCCCCACGACAAGGCGCCGTTCGTCATCGCAACGACCGCGACGCCCGGACACACGCCACTCGAGTTGCCCTACCTCGCTCCGGCCTATGCGCAGGTGCTCGGCGAGCCGATGAAGGACTGGACCTCGGCCACGCAACCCGGGGCCACGTTCGCCACCGCACTCGAGCGCCACGGCGTCGGGGTAGAGCAGGGACGGTACGGCGCGACCTGGACCACCGACCCGACGCGGCGCGCCGCGGACCTCAAGCTGGTGCGAGGCTGGCTGGACGAGGAGCGTCCTCCCGCGATGCTGCACCGCGCTGCGCCGTGGGGGCCGGTGCCGATCTCCGGGATGCCGGTGGCGCTCACGCCGGGCGAGCGGACGGCGTACGAGGCCGAGTGGGGCGAGTTCTGCCGCGAGATGGACATCGCCCGGCGCGGCCGCAATGTCGCCAAGGGCAGAGCCGCGCTGCTGCGCTTCCGGCAGAAGGCCGGGCTGATCCGCGTCGACTCGACGGTCGCCTGGATCGCCCAGCAGGTCCAGGCCGAGCGACAGGTGGCGTGCTCGGTCGAGTTCGTCACGACCGCCGCCGACCCGATCGCCGACCGGCTACGGGACTTCGGCCTCGAGGTCGCCACCATCTATGGCCGTGACCGCTTCGACCCCGAGGCCGAGCGGCTCAGGTTCCAGACCGGACAGGCAAAAGTCTGCGTCTTCACCACCGACGCCTCAATCAGCCTGCACGCCGGCGAAGCCCTCCCCGACGGCCGCCAGGCGAGCACCGAGCCGCGGGTCGGCATCTTCCACCAGGCCCGCTTCTCGGGCATCGCCGCACGACAGGTGACCGGCCGCACCCACCGCGACCACCAGGTCTCGCCGTGGCACATCGCCTATGCCGAGGGCACCGTCGAGGAGCAGGTCGGCAAGGTGATGGTGGAGCGCATCGCCGCAGCATCCGACACCGTGGGAAGCGACACCACCGGCCTCACCGACCTCGCCCAACTCCTCGGGGCTGACTGGTTGTCGCCCGCAGCGCTGACCGAGGACGGCGCCTGACCGGGCGGGACCCAGGCACCGTCAGGCAGCGACCGTCGCCACAGCCTCGGTGGACAGCGCACGACTGACCACGTCGAGGACATCGCCGACCACGTGCACGGTCAGCGCCTCAAGGACCTCAGCGGGTACGTCGTCCAGGTCGGGCTCGTTGCGGAGCGGGACGAACACCTCGGTCAACCCGTTGCGCTGGGCTGCGAGCAACTTCTGCTTGAGCCCACCGATCGGCAGCACCCGGCCGTTGAGGGTGACCTCGCCGGTCATGCCCACCTCCGAGCGCACTGCGCGCCCGGTCGCGAGCGAGGTGAGGGCAGTGACCATCGTGATGCCCGCAGACGGGCCGTCCTTGGGGGTCGCCCCGGCGGGCACGTGCACGTGGATCGCCCGGTCGAAGAACGCCGGGTCGACGCCCAGCTCGGCCGCGTGCGAGCGGACGAACGTCAGCGCGATCTGCGCCGACTCCTTCATCACGTCGCCGAGTTGGCCGGTCAGGGTGAGGCCGGCCGGGCCCTCGTGCGCGGACGCCTCGATGAAGAGCACGTCACCCCCGAGCCCGGTCACGGCAAGCCCGGTCGAGACGCCGGGCACCGACGTACGCTCGTGGACGTCGGGAGTGAACCGCGGACGCCCGACCAGTCCCACCAGATCCGCCAGGTCGATGTCGACCCGCTCCGCTCCGGTTGCCAGACGGGTGGCCGCCTTGCGCAGCGCCTTTGCGAGGAAGCGCTCCATCTGTCGCACTCCCGCCTCGCGGGTGTAGTTGGCCGCAATCTCACGCAACGCCTCGTCCGAGATCGTGACCTCCTCGTCGGTCAGGGCTGCCCGCTCGAGTTGCCGGGGCAGCAGGTAGTCGCGCGCGATGGCGACCTTGTCGTCCTCGGTGTAGCCGTCGAGGGTGACCATCTCCATCCGGTCCAGCAGCGCCGACGGGATCTGCTCGACGACGTTGGCGGTGGCGATGAAGAGCACGTCGGAAAGATCGAGATCGAGCTCGAGGTAGTGGTCGCGGAACGTGTGGTTCTGCGCCGGGTCGAGCACTTCGAGCAGCGCCGCGCTCGGGTCACCCGAATAGCCCGCGCTCATCTTGTCGACCTCATCGAGCAGGACGACCGGGTTCATCGAACCGGACTCCTTGATCGCGCGGACGATCCGACCCGGGAGCGCACCGACGTAGGTCCTGCGGTGTCCACGGATCTCCGCCTCGTCGCGGACGCCGCCCAGGGCGACGCGGACGAACTTCCGGCCGAGTGTGCGCGCGACCGACTCACCGAGCGAGGTCTTGCCGACTCCCGGCGGACCCGCGAGCAGGATCACCGCGCCGGAGCCGCGGCCGCCGACCACTTGCAGTCCGCGCTCGGCGCGACGGCTCCGCACAGCGAGGTATTCGACGATCCGCTCCTTGACCTCGTCGAGGCCGTGGTGATCGGCGTCGAGCACCGCGCGGGCCGCGACCACGTCGGCGGAGTCCTCGGTCGTGACGCCCCAGGGCAGCTCGAGCACGGTGTCGAGCCAGGTCCGGATCCACCCGGTCTCCGGACTCTGCTCACTGGACCGCTCGAGCTTGTCGACCTCCCGCAGCAACGCCTCGCGTACGGCGTCCGGGACGTCGGCGGCTTCCACGCGGCCGCGGTAGTCATCGGCTCCTTCGGGCTCTCCCTCTCCGAGTTCCTTGCGGATCGCGGTGAGTTGCTGTCGCAGCAGGAACTCCCGCTGACTCTTCTCCATGCCCTCGCGGACATCCTCGCCGATCTTGTCGGTGATCTCGGCCTCGGCGAGGTGGTCCCGCGTCCAGCCGATCAGTGCCTCGAGCCGCGACTCGACGTCGGGGTTCTCGAGCAGCTCCCACTTGTGGTCAAGGGACAGGTACGACGCATAGCCAGCTGCATCGGCGATCGCGCTCGGGTCGCTCATCTGGTGAACCGAGTCGATGACCTGCCAGGCCTCGCGCCGCTGGAGCACGGCGACAACCAGCCGCTTGTAGTCCTCGGCGAGCTCACGGGCACGGTCGGTGACGTGGTCATCGACCTTCTCGACCTCAACCCACAGGGCCGCACCCGGTCCGGTCACGCCGGTGCCGATGCGACCGCGGGCCTCGGCCTTGAGAACGACCGCGGGGCTGCCCCCACTGAAGCGGCCGACCCGCTCGACGGACGCGATCACGCCGTACGACGCGTAGCGGTCCTCGAGTCGCGGAGCAATGAGGAGTCGGCCGTCGCTGCTGGCGCGGGCGGCGTCGATGGCGGCCTGCGAAGAATCGTCGAGCTCCAGCGGAACCACCATGCCCGGCAGAACGACGAGGTCGGACACGAACAGGACGGGAAGACGGCTGTGGACGGCCACGTCGTCGCTTTCGGAGAGTTGAGTCATGTGGGCTCAACTCCGAGAAGCGGGGTCGTGTTCCGGAAGAGGACCTGTGTTCATCCAGGGCGAACACGGCAATGCTTCGCCCGCCCAGCGCCTACACGGTGCTACGTACCGGACTTCTTCGTCGGCGCCGGGAACGGGGTTTTGCCCTGGGCGAGAGCGTCGGTGAGCTGCTCGATGCGACGAGTGCGGGTCTCCGGGCGAACCGCGGTCTGGATGCGATTCAGGAAGGCGAAGCGGTTGCGACCGTCCAGCGCGGCGTACACGTCAGTGAGGTCGCGCGCAGCCAGGGCGGCGGCAAGGTCGTCGGGCACCACCGCGGTGGCCGGGCTGTCGTAGGCGGCGTCCCAGCGGCCGTCCGCCTTCGCTTTCTCCACCTCGGCCAGGCCGGCGGGGCGCATCCGCTCCTCGGCGGTGAGCCGTTCGATGCGCTCGCGGTTGATCTTCGACCAGACGCTCTTCGCTCGCCGCGGGGTGAACCGCTGGACGTAGAACTCATCGTCGATCCGCCGGGCGATGCCGTCGATCCAGCCGAAGCAGAGCGCCACGTCCACGGCCGTCGTCCAATTGATCGACGTGACGCCGGTGCCCTTCTTGGCCATCCGAATCCAGACGTGCGTGGCGGTCTCGGCGTTGTCGACGAGCCAGGTCTCGAACGCGTTGTCGTCCTCGAAGAACACCGCGTCGCTGTGGTCCATCGACATGGCAGCAGCCTAGTGGCACCGCGATGGACGGATCAGACCCTGACCAACACATCAGCCGGAACCGTGTTCGGCGCACTCCCCGCCTCTTCCTGCGGCCCGTCGATCCGTCTGAGCGCTGCGTAGAGACCGAGACGCGAGCCCTATGGCATAAACTGCCAACGGAGGTGGTAGTGGTGGCTACACGAAACGTTGTCCTGACCGAGCACCAGGACGCGCTCATTGCATCCCTCATCAAGGAGGGGCGATTCCAGAACGCCAGCGAGGTACTTCGCGCCGGTTTGCGTCTCGTCGAACAGCAGGAGCGCGAGTATGAGGCCAAAGTCCAGGCACTTCGCGAGGCGGCGCACAAGGGCTGGGACGACCTCGACGCAGGTCGCTTTGACGATGTCGCTGACGAAAACCTTGATGACTTCATCCTGAACCTTGGCTCGCGATCCCAAGGGAAGACAGCGGCAAGTTGATGGCGCACTACCGCCTCACGCATCTTGCGCAGGCGGACATCTCGGGAATACTCGTGCGTTCTCACGCGGACTTCGGTGAGGCCGCCGAGATGCGCTACGCGGCCCTCATCGCCGCGGCGATCCGTGACGCTTCAGAGCGATCCACCGACATCGGCTTCACTTTCCACCCCGATCTCGGCGATGGCGCACTCATCTGGCATCTTGCACAAAGCCGTGGCCGTTCGAGAGGGGGCGACGTTCGTCGTCCCCGCCACTTCCTCGTGTGCCGCCGTGAGGGAGAGATCCTCGCGATCGGCCGGGTGCTGCACGACGCCATGGACCTTCAGCTTCACGTCGCCGCCGGGATGGACTGGTCGTAGACGTCGAGCCGGCGGAATTCCACGGTGGAGGCGCGCTTCGCCTGAGCCTCCACATCTGGCTATTTACCGGTCCGGCCCATCAGGGGGCGACGGCGACCCCGGGCTTGCCAGCGTCGGCGTACGACCGCACGATCGAGATGGTGAGCGGGAAGTCGATGCCGAGGGTGCGGAACAGTAGGCCGGAGGCGGTTCCGGCAGCCTCGGTCGCCTGCGCTGCGACGCCGTCAGCGAGGGCGATCGGGGTGTGTACGACGACCTCGTCGTGGAGGAAGAAGACCAGGTGCGGGCGTTCCATGAAGGGCCCCTCGTCGCCCATGCTCCAGAGCCGGTTGCGCAGGTCCGCGATCCAGCACAACGCCCACTCCGCACCGGTGCCCTGCACCACGAAGTTGCGGGTGAAGCGGCCGAACGTACGGCGGTGACGGGACTGCACCTCTGGGTCGACCGGCGGCCCTGACGGGTCCCGGGCCCACGACTCCCCCAGTGTCGGGGACCCGCGTCCCAGGAGCGTCCGCACGGCCTCACCTCGCTCACCGGCTCGCGCGGCTTCCTCGACCAGACCGAAGGCGGCGGGGTAGCGCCGGGTGAGGCCAGCGACCATGCGACCGCTCTCGCCGCTGGTGGCGCCGTACATCGCGCCGAGCAGTCCGAGCTTGGCGTCATTGCGGGTGGCGACAGCGCCGTCGTCAACCATCCCCTGATAGAGGTCGGCGCCCCTCGCCGACTTGGCCAGGGCGCGGTCGCCGCTCATGCCGGCCAGCACCCGGGGCTCGAGCTGTGCCACGTCGGCGACCACAAACGTCCAGCCCTCGTCGGCCACCACGGCGTGCCGGATCTGGGCTGGGAAGGACAGCGCTCCCCCGCCGTTGGAGGACCACCGGCCCGTGGCGGATCCCGCCGGCTGGTAGGACGGCCTGAACCTGCCCTCACTCACCCACTCATCGCTCCAGGCCCAGCCGTTGGTCTGGAACAGATGCGCGAGCTGCTTGAAGCGCAGCAGCGGGGCGACGACCGGATGATCGAGCTGACGCAGTGTCGAGGCCCGGGTGTCGGGAACCTCCAGATCGGCCCTCCGAAGTGCGGCCAGCACCTCATGGTGTGAGTCCGGGTTGAGCCCTGGTGCGTTCAGCAGCCGTCGTACCTCGACGGCCAGTGCCTCGAGACCCTGCGGGCGGACGCCCATCGGCGGCCTGGGACCGAGCAGGTCGGTGAGCATTCGCTGGTGGAGGTCGGTTCGCCACGGCACACCGGCATATGTCATCTCCGCGGCGACCAACGCGCCGGCCGACTCCGCCGCGAGCAGCAGACCCAGCTGGGCTGGCTCGGTGGATGACGCGACAGCTGCGAGTTGACGGGCGTCTTCCAGGTCGGCCCGCAGGTGCTCGGGGTCGTCGTCGAACGAGAACAGAGTCGGCTCGGACGCCACGCTGGGGCCGAGCCGGTCCCAGTGCCCCGACTGCGGCCCCACCAGCAGGGCCGCGTCGATCGCGGGCGCACGCCGGAGCAGGTGGTGGCCGAGTCTCAGGTCGTGGCAGCGCTCGACGCGCACCCCAGCGGCCAGCAGCGGTGGGAGCCACCTGGCGGTGTCGTCCCACACCCAGCGGGGGCGGTGGACCTCACGTTCGCGCACGTACGCCGTCAGGTCGGCCACCGCGATCACGCGCTCCTCTGCCCCGTCGACCACGAGCACCCGCTCGTCGGGCTGGCGCGAGAGCGAGATCCGGGTCATGGGCACACTTTCGCACTCCGCGACCGGCGCCCGCAGAGGAGCCCGGCCGAGGGCGCCCGAAAGCGGCCCTGACTATCATTGAAGCGATGATCACTCGCCGCGACGCTGCCCAACGCTTGGGTATTCCCTTGGAGATGGCAGCCCGTCACGGCCTGCCCTCGATGCTCACCGAAGCCGAGTTGAGCGAGATCGAGGACAACCCCCCGCCGTGGCTGGCTCAGTCCCGTGCCAACCGGACCGGCAAGCGGCCGGTGTGGGTCGATTTGGTGTGCGATGTCTGCGGGTTTGCCGAGAAGGCCCGGCCGAAGAAGTGGTGGCCAACGTTCACCTACATCAGTTGCGACACTCATCAGCCCTCCGATCTGCCGCGTCTACTCCCCGGCGGGCAGCGTGACGAAATCCTGGGCATCGGCAGCCGGTTCGTCGGCTGGGTCGACACCCCACTGGACTGAGCCCACCGTCGGCCGCAGCGCTGGGGACTCGGGAATCTGCACTCCGCCTCGGCTGACAACGCCGCCCACCTCACTGGATCTGCAAGCGCGGCCGCAGCCCCCAACTCGACAATCGGGCCGCCGGTGGTCAGCCCGCCCTGAGCGCCCTGCGCCTCGGGGCAATGCGTCCTTCGGCTCTCAGCTCGTGGCTGCACTCAACCCGTACCACGGCGGCCAGCAGCGGCTGGTCGCACCGGGCAGTGTCGTCCCATACCCAGCGGGGTCGTCGACCTCACGTTCGCGCACGTACGCCGTCAGTTCGGCCGCCGCGATCACCCGGTCATCTGCACCGTCGACCACGAGCACCCGCTCGTCGGGCTGACGCGAGAGCGAGATTCTGGTCATGGGCACCCTTTCGCACTCCGCCACTGGCACCCGCCAAGAAGCCCCGGGCTCAGAGGCACGGCGCCAAGCTGCCAGCCACCTGCGAGGCCCTGCTCCAGAGTCGTGACCTGGGCTGCGTCGTCGACCGCAAGTGAGATCACTCCACCCACTATGACGCTAGGTGGCCGTGCTGAATCCGTGTTTCGAGAGATCTGCCATCTGTCTGCAGCGGAACGGGTACCGTCCGGTTGACGTATCTCGCGAC